>RKCM01000215.1 GCA_014858325.1 Oscillospiraceae bacterium
CGGCTACACCAACGCCCAGCTGGAAAAGATCATGACCAAGTCTCTGGAGCCCACCGGCATGATCCTGCTGGTCACTGCCTGCGGCGGCGTGCTGCGCTATATGCTGCAGAACTCCGGCTTGGGTGATGTCATCGGCAACGCTGTGGCAAGCGCCAGCCTGCCGCTGGTGCTGGTGGCCTTCATCGTGGCTGCTCTGGTGCGTATCTCGGTGGGTTCCGCTACCGTGGCTATGACCATGGCAGCCGGCATCATCTCCGCCATGCCCGGCCTCAGCGAGCTGAGCCCCCTGTACCTGGCCTGCGTCACCGCCGCCATCGCGGGCGGCTCTACCGTCTGCTCCCACTTCAACGATTCCGGCTTCTGGCTGGTGAAGAGCCTTGTGGGCATGGACGAAAAGACCACCCTCAAGACCTGGACCATCATGGAAACGCTGGTGGGTGGCGTGGGCTTCCTGGTAGCCCTCATCATCTCCTTCTTTGCCTGACCGCCACCCGGGCCTGCACCCCGGATGACTGTTTGGAGTTCTCCAATTCATACCCTTCTTCAAAACAACAAGCCGCCCCGGTTTATGCTTTGCCCGGGGCGGCTGTTGTTTTTCGTTGGTTTGTTTTTATCGCAAGAAACGGGCGGCTCAGAGGGCCCAGCCGCAGCGCCGCTTACAGCAGCGGCGCAATGGCCTTGAGCAGCTGGCCGGTAAGGCGCTGCAGGACGTTGCCCTGCCAGATGCTCTTTTTGGTGGGCTCCACGGTGCGGCACTGGCTGAGGGTGCGCTGGAAATCCTCCTCAATGGCGGCGATGCAGGGGGCGTCGGCCATCCACACCGCATCCTCAAAGTGGTGGTAGAGGCTGCGGTAATCGAGGTTGATGGTGCCCACCACGGCCTCCCGCCCGTCCACCACAAAGACCTTGGCGTGGACAAAGCCGGGTACCCACTCGGAGATCTTCACCCCCGCGCCCAGCAGGCTCAGGTAGTGGTTCTTCGCCAGCGCGTAGGGGAACTTTTTGTCCGGCACCCCCGGCAGGATGAGGTGGACGTCCACCCCCCGCTGGGCGGCAAATTTCAGGGCGGTCTCCAGCTCGCCGTCCAGGATGAGGTAGGGCGTCATGATGTGGATGTAGCTCCGAGCCCGGTTGAGCAGGTCGATGTAGACCAGCTCACCCACCCGCTCGCCGTCCAGAGGACAGTCGCCGTAGGGGGCCGCAAAGCCTGCCGGGTGGGCCGGGGCCGGGAGGGGCTGGTCGAGGAAATCCGCAAACTCCGGCTCCTGCGCGATGCCCCACATCTGCAAGAACTGGGCCGTCAGGCTGCGGACAGCCTCGCCCTCCAGCATCAGGGCCGCGTCCTTCCAGCGGCCATACTTTTCAATGGCGTTGATGTACTCGTCTGCCAGATTCACGCCCCCGGTGAAACCTACTTTGCCGTCGATGACCACGATCTTGCGGTGGTCGCGGTAGTTGTAGTGGGTGGAAACAAAGGGGGTGAGGGGGGAGAAGACCTTGCAGGCAATGTTCAGCCGCCCCAGCCGCTGGGGGTAATCCCGGGGCAGATTCGTGAACTCGCAGGTGCCGTCGTACATCACCCGGACGTCCACGCCCTGCGCCGCCTTGCGGGCCAGGATCTCCAACACCTTGCCCCACATCAGCCCCTCGTCGATGATGAAGTATTCGAGGAAGATGTAGTGCTCGGCCTGTTCCAGCTGCTTCAACAACTCGGCAAACTTGGCTTCGCCGCTGGGGAAATAGGTCAGGGCCGTGTTCTCATACACCGGGAAGCCGCCGCCCGGGCCCCGCAGGTAGCGGGCCAGCCCCGAGGCGTCCGGGTGGGCGGCTTCCAGCGCTTCCAGCGCACCGGTGGGCTGGGGCAGCTTCTCCCGGGTCTGCTGGGCGAGGGTGGCCAGCCGCTTTTTCAGCATCCGATGGCCTATTTCGCCCTTGGTCCACCAGAACAGCACCACCCCCAGCACCGGCATCAGCGCAATGACGACAAGCCAGGTGATCTTGGCGCTGTTGTCCATCTCGCTGTTGAGCAGGTAGACCACCATGATGGCGGTGAAGAGGATGGCCCCGCCAAACAGGTGGGGCACCAGCCCCACGAACCAGCGGAAGACGCTGAACAGCAGCCCCACCTGCAAAAAGAAGAGGAGGAGCACCAGCCCGGTGCGGCCAAAAATGACCCGGATCATGCCCCGCTTGCCCTTCTTCAGCAGCCGGAGGCCGCCGTCCTTCACGCTTTGGACGTTGTGCTTGAGTTCTTCGTTCATGTCAGCCCTCCTGCTGCTTCCGGCGCAGGGTCACGGCATAGGCCCCCTGCGCAGCATGGCATTCCTCCACCAGCGCCTTGGGCTGGGGGCAGACGCCGTGGTCGTGCCACGGGTCGTTGAACCAGTAATTCTCTTCGTCGTAGCCCACCAGCAGCAGGCAGTGCTCGTGGCATTTCCACGCAAAATCGGTGCCGTCGGCCAGCAGCCAGTGGTCCCGCTCGGCGGGCACCGGGGTGAAATCCAGCGTAGCCCAAAAGACCACCGGCATCCCTGCGTCGAGGTACGAGCAGAGCTGGGCGGCGGTCTTGCCGCTCTCGTCCACCACTTCAAAGCGGTCGGCAGCGCCCTCGTGCTCCAAAGCGCTTTGCAGCGCCGTCACGATGCAGGGCGCGTAGCAGCCGTAGCCTGTGTGGTCGTGGGGGTCGCCGGGGTAGACGTACATGGGGTCCGGGCCGTAGAGTCGGCCGTCCTGCTCCCAGTAGGGGGCATGGGGCAGGTCGCGCTCAATAAAGACATCCGGGTCGATGGGGACGCCTACGGCCTGCAGCAGCATCACGGCGCTGATGCTCTCGCAGCCGTTCACCCAGCGCTCGGTCTGGTCGATGTAAGGGGCGGGGACGATCTTTTTCATCATTTTTTCCTCCAAAGGGCGCTGTGCCCTGTCAAATCTTCGCAAAATGTGGTATGATACCTCTAATAAGACAGTATACCCCATTTGGGCGGTTTTTTCTACCAGAATCGGAACGCAGGAGGATATTTGGAGTATGAACAACCTGATCATTGGCATTGCAGGCGGCTCGGGCAGCGGCAAGACCACCCTGGCCCTTCGGCTGAAGGAGCTGTTTGGGGAGGACGAGGTGCGCCTCATCTCCCACGACAGCTATTATAAGCGCCACGATGAGCTCCCCTTTGCCGAGCGCTGCAAGCTCAACTACGACCACCCCGACGCCTTCGACAACGCCCTGCTCATCTACCATCTGCAGGAGCTGAAGGCGGGCCGCGCCATCGACTGCCCGGTGTACGACTACACCAACCACAACCGCAGCGACAAGGTGCAGCACATCGAGCCCGCCCCGGTGCTCATCGTGGAGGGCATCCTGCCCTTTGTGGAGCCGGAGCTGTGCGCCATGTTCGATTACAAGATTTTTGTGGATACCGACGCCGACGAGCGCATCCTGCGCCGCCTGGTGCGGGACGTGAAGGAGCGGGGCCGCAGCCTGGACAGCGTCATCCACCAGTACCTCACCACTGTCAAGCCCATGCACGAGGCCTTTGTGGAGCCCAGCAAGCGCAACGCAGACATCATCGTTCCCAATGGCGGCGAGAACGGCCCCGCCATCGAGATGCTGGCTCACCATATCCGCAGCCTCATCCAAAAAGCCAATCAGCAGTGAACTGCAGAAAAGGCCCCCCGATGCTGTCACATCGGGGGGCCTTCGTGCGTCGTAATGGTGATATCCATGAACCACGCAAATTTCCTTATCTTTATTATATGCGATTTGGCGCAAAAGTCAAGCGGCATCACTGGTACTTTTTGTCCAGCGAGAAGCCCCGGCCGCTCACTTCCGTCACGCGGCTGACGATGAGGAAACAGGCGGGGTCGATGTCGTGGACGAGACGCTCCAGCTTGGGCAGCTCGCGGTTGGAGACGACGCTGAGCAGGACGGCGGCGGGCTCGTGGGTGTAGCCGCCTGCGCCGTTGAGGATGGTCACACCCCGGTCCAGCTGGCTGAGGATGGCCTCGCACAGCTCCTCCGACCGCTCGCTGATGAGCTTGACCTCGGTGCGGCTCTCGCCCATCATCAGCATCTTATCCATGACGATGGTGTGGGTCAGGATCATCACGATGCCGTACAGCACCTGCGGCAGGGGACTGAAAGGGACCTGACCCAGCACGATGGCCACATCGAAGACCATCATGGTGGCGGAGACGGGCCAGCGGAACCATTTTTGGAGCACCAGCGGCGGGATGTCCATGCCGCCGGTGGAAGCCCCGGCCCGGATGACGATGGCCAGCGCCGCGCCGATGCCAAGGCCCGAGAAGATGGTGCACAGCACGATGTCGTCCGTCAGCCCCCGGCCCGCCAGCAGCCTCTCCCACAGGGCCAGAAAGATCGGGCTGAGGATGCTGCTGGCGAGGGTGTTGAGGGCAAAGGCCCGGCCCAGCACCAGCCAGCCCCACGCCAGCATGGCAAGGTTGAAGAAAAGCAGGAAGCCCGAGACGGAAAGCCCCGTCAGGCGGCCTACGGCCAGCGCGATGCCCGTGGCACCGCCGGTGATGAGCCCGGCGGGCTCCAGAAAGGCTGCGACGGACAGCGAGTAGAGCGCATTGCCGCACACGATGGCGGCACTGTTGCGCAGAAATTGTTTGCGATTGTGTATCATGGTTGCACCCCCTGTTTATAGTATCATATTATCATAAAGCGATGCAAAAAGCGACACAAAAAATCCACGCCTGTTTTACGGGCGTGGAGAGCTGGCGCGAAGTGCCCGAGAGGGCGAGGGTTGTTACTCCTCGTCAATCAGCCGCAGGCCTGCGGTATCGGTGACGGGGAGGGAGAAGACGATGGCTCCGGCCTTGGGGTTCGCACCCTTCATGATGGCCTGCATGATGCGGTTCTTTTCGGTGGTGCGGGCTACGATGAACACCATCTCCTTCTCGTTGACGAGGTCCACGCCCAAAAAGCGGGCTGCGCCCTCCATGCCGGTGCCCTTGGCGTGGAGGACGGTGCCGCCCCCGGCACCCTCGGCCCGGGCGGCGTCCATGATGGAGCCGGTATAGCCCTGGTTGGCAATGACGAGCAGCAGCTCGTAGCGGGTATCTTTCAAGGTGCTTTCCTCCTTCAGTTCCAGCGTCTGGTGCTCGGTGAGAAACAGCAGGGCGCGTTTGCCGCCCATGCTGCTGACCGGGATGATGAACGCGATGCCGGTGCCCGGCACGTCGATCCGCATTTTGCGGCGCAGGTCTTTCTGCACCTTGGGCCAGGTGTCCGCCGTGACGAGGGCGAACAGCACGGCCTTCTCGCTTCTTTCCAGGCCGAGGGTGGCCAGCGTTTCCTGCACGGCAGTGCCTGCGCCCACGGTGCGGAGGCTGACGTGGACGCCGTGGGCGGCGTACAGGGCCAGGAACGCATCCGTGGAGCGGCGGTCGGTGATGGTGACCAGCCAGTAGAGAGAATTTGTCACGGTACGGCCTCCTTACAGTTCAATGATGGCGTCGTCCGGCAGCTCAGCAAAGGCTGCAGCCCCGGCAAAAGCGGGCTGGGCCCTGCGGGCCTTGCGGGTCTTGACCTCGGCGATGAGACCCATGAGCTGGACGGTGATGAGGGGGGTCATGGCCACCATGGCCACCACGCCAAAGGCGTCGGTGACGATGTTGCCGCCCACGGCCACGCAGGCCCCCTGTGCCAGCGGAAGCAGGAAGGTGGCCGTCATGGGGCCGGAGGCCACGCCGCCCGCGTCAAACGCGATGGCGGTGAAAAGCTTGGGGACGATGAAGGAGATGCCGATGGCAAAGACGTACCCCGGGATGAGGAACCACAGGATGGAGATGCCCGTGAGCACCCGCACCATGGCAAGCCCCACCGAGAGGGCCACGCCTGCCGAGAGGGCGGTGCCCATGGCCTTGGCGGAGATGGCACCGTCTGTCACTTCCTCCACCTGCTTGTTGAGGACGTAGACGGCGGGCTCGGCCTTGACGATGAAGTAGCCGATGAGCATCCCGATGGGGATGAGCACCCAGCGGAAGGCCCGGCCGGCCAGCACCTGCCCGAGGTAGTTGCCGGCGGGCATAAAGCCCACGTTGGCCCCGGTGAGGAAGAGCACAAGGCCCACGTATGTATAGGCCAGGCCCACCGCGATGCGGCCCAGCGTGCGGGCATCCAATTTGAGCGCTGCCAGCTGGAAGACGCCGAACATCAGGATGATGGGCAGCAGGGAGGCGGCGATCTCGTGCAGGTAGGTGGGCAGGCCCTCATGGAAGAGCTGCCACAGCTCCACCGAGTCCTGCACCTCGGGCACAACGGGGGGGATGTAGGCGCTGTCGCTGGCCTGGAACGCGATGCCCAGGATCAGCACGGCCAGGATGGGGCCGATGGAGCACAGGGCCACCAGACCAAAGCTGTCGTCCGCCGCGTGGCGGTCGGAGCGGATGGCCGCCACGCCCACGCCCAGCGCCATGATGAAGGGGACGGTGATGGGCCCGGTGGTCACGCCGCCGGAATCAAAGGCCACGGAGAGAAACTCCTTGGGCACAAAGGCCGCCAGCAGGAAGATGAGCCCGTAAAAGACCACCAGCAGCCTTGGCAGCGCCACGCCGAAGAGCATGCGCAGGAAGGCGACGACCAGAAACAGGCCTACGCCCCCCGCCACCGAGAAGATGAGGGTGCTGTTGGGGATGGAGGGCACCTGATTGGCCAGCACCTGCAGGTCCGGCTCCGAGATGGTGATGAGGAAGCCCAGCAAAAAGCCGACCCCGATGATGAGGGGCAGGCTGCGGCTGCGGGTGAGCATGGTGCCCACCCGTTCGCCCATGGGGGTCATGCTCATCTCCGCGCCCAGCGTGAAGAACATGATGCCCACGATGATCATAGCAGCACCCAGCAAAAAGCAGAGCAGGATGCTGGGGGAGACCGGCGCGATGCTGAAGCAGAGCACCAGCACGATGGCCACAATGGGCAGCACCGCCTGCAGCGACTCCAACAGCTTTTCCCGCAGTTTGGGGAGAGATGCTTTGAGAATGATGTCCACCGACCTTTCCGTAGAGGAATATTTGCAAGAGGATTCCTTTTTAGTATACGGGATTTGGGGCTAGTAAGCAACTAAGGTCTGGCAAAGAATGCGGGATGTCGCAGAAAGTTTACAAAATGGAGCCGATCTCGTCACAGAAAGACCGCCTTCCGGGTCAGCGCGCTGCCCATAGCCTCCGGCGTCTTCCGCACCAGTGCCGCAAAGTCGCTGGCGGCGCACTGGGCGGCGGCC
>RKCM01000003.1 GCA_014858325.1 Oscillospiraceae bacterium
GGGTGGCGGCCTCCACGGGGATGAGCCTGCAGCAGCTGGCCGGGGCGCTGGTGCACGAGCTGCGCCCTGCTGCTCTTCTTTGTGTGGACAGTCTGTGCTCGTCGGAGCCCCAGCGGCTGGGGCGGACGCTGCAGTTTTCGGACACCGGCCTCTGTCCCGCCCAGCCGGGCAGCGCCCGGCACCTGGACGCCCGGCGGCTGGGTGTGCCCGTGGTGGCGGCGGGCATCCCCACCCTGATGGAAGCAAAAGAGGGCAGGGACCTCGTCGTCACGCCCCGGGAGCTGGACAGTGTCATCGCCCACGGGGCGGCGCTGCTGGGCACAGCCATCAACCGAGCGCTGCAGCCCCGGCTCAGCATCGCGCAGCTGTGCTGGCTGGCCGGGTGAGCGCATATACTTTCTAGTAGCGTTCGGCGAGGGGAGGGGCAGCGATGCAGGAAAAGCGTGCAGGCGTGGCAGCGTTTCTGCTGGCGGCTGCGCTGGGGCTGGCGCTCTGCTGGTTTGCTCATGGGACTGTGCTGCGGTTGGCCCTGCTGGCGGCGGGGCCCTTCCCTGCGGCGCAGACGGCCCTTTCCCGCGCCCGGATGGGACGGGAAGAGAACGAAGCGCAGCCCGAGAGCGTACAAGCCCCCGCCGAAAGCACCGCCCCTGCCCAGCAAAGCACAGCGGGGGCGGACATCGAAAACGAGCTTGTCCCGCTGGAGGGGGACGACGCCCGCCCGGCGGACGCAGGAACGGTGCAGGAAAAGACCTACCCCCAGGGCAGCGGCGAAAAGTATATCCCCTGCGGTGCGGGCAGCATCAAAAACAACACCCGCGTCTCGGCCAGCGAGGTGGTGGCGGAGATCGCAAACCCGCTGCCGTTTGCGGTGGAGTGGAACAGCCCCGAGCCGCAGGTGCTCATCATGCACACCCACGCCACCGAGGATTACCGGCTCAGCGCGGGGCTGTGGTACCGCCCGGGCGACGGGGCCCGCACCACCGACCGCAGCCGGAATATGTGCGCCGTGGGCCGCGTCATGGCCGATACCCTCAATGCCGCCGGGCTGAACACCCTCCACGACGAGACCCTGAACGACTACCCAAGCTACACCGGCAGCTACGCGAATAGCCGGGCCGTGGTGCAGCAGTATCTGGCCCAATACCCCAGCATCAAGGTGGTGCTGGACGTCCACCGGGACGCCATCGAGACGGACTCCGGCACCCGGATGGCCCCGGTTTGCACCGTGGACGGGCGGCAGGCGGCGCAGGTGATGATCATCTGCGGCTGCGACAACGGCGGCAGCGTCACTCTCCCCAACTGGCGGCAGAACCTCCGCTTCGCCGCTGCGTGGGAAGCCGCCCTGGAGGGGCGCTTCCCAGGCTTTACCCGCCCGGTGCTGTTCAGTTATCGGTTCTACAATCAGGACCTGACCACGGGGAGCCTGCTCATCGAGATCGGCGGCCATGGAAACAACCTGAACGAAGCGCTCTATGCCGGGAAACTGGCGGCGGAGGGGCTGGTCGCCGCATTGCAGCAATAATTATCTGTTCCAGTTAGCAGTGCGTTCGCTGATAATATAACGGGGACGGTGTTTCGTTTCCATATAGATTTTGCCAATGTATTCTCCAATAACACCGAGGCAAATCAGCTGAACGCCTGAAACAAAGCAGACGATGCTGGTCATGGAAGCCCAGCCGGAAACAGTACGCCCTAAAAGCGCTTGAAGGATGGCCCAAAGAACACCAAGGAAGCTGATAAATGCGACGATAAGACCAAAACCCATAATAAAGCGAATGGGTTTTACCGAGAGGCTAGTGATTCCGTCAAAAGCAAGGGCGAGCATTTTAGAAAGTGGATAGTGGCTTTCACCTGCAATTCGCTCATGCCGTTCGTAGGTCACACTGGTAGACTTGAAGCCAACCAGCGGAACCATACCGCGGAGGAATAAATTGACCTCTTTGAAATTGGAAAATTCTTGAAGGACACGAGAACTCATCAAGCGGTAGTCTGCATGGTTGAATACAACTTCGGCTCCCATTGCATTCAAGAGTTTGTAAAAACTTTCTGCGGTAAAGCGTTTGAAGAAAGTATCCGTATCGCGCTTGCTCCGCACGCCGTAGACAATATCACAGCCATCCAGATAGGCATCCACCATGTCATCCATGGCGTTGATATCATCTTGACCGTCACAATCAATGGAAATGGTGATGTCGCAACGGTCTTTGGCCTCCATGAGACCTGCTAAAACAGCATTTTGATGACCACGATTGCGGCTCTGACAGATACCAAGATAGTGGGAATCTTTTTCGGAAAGCTCTTTGATAATGTTCCAAGTGTTATCTTTAGAGCCGTCGTTAACAAATAGAATACAGCTTTCGGAACTGATTTTTCCGGCTTCGTTTAAGTCAGTGATTTTTTTCAAAAACAACGGAGCCGTGATGGGAAGAACTTCCTGCTCATTATAACAGGGAATAATAATATAGAGAACGGGTTTCATGTTATACATCCTCCAGACAATCAACTTCTACAGTATTTTTTTCAGAGGCGGAAAAGCTGAACCATTTTGTTAACTGAAAAGCAGCGTAGAACACAAACATAGCATAAAAAACAGAAGAATAACGGTTCATTACTTCTACCAAAAGGAATGCAGCAAACAGTCCCATGTAGCAAAGTGTAAAGAATATATTTTTGTTTCGCTTGGAGCTTCGGATCATCCACAGGGATGAAATTAAGGTCAAAGCTCCAAAACATAGCGAAATACAGGAAGATATCACGCGATACAGAAGTCTGTCACCGGAAAGCCCAAGCGCGTAACCAAGGTCATATGCCATACCGTTAGACCGGGAAAACAGTACGCTGGCTTTATTTGCAAAGTGGTTGATCAGCTGAGCTGGCATGAGTTGCAAGTAACGTTGAACTGCCTCCTGTTTTATAATTTTGTGTGCTTCTGTAGGAGAGGAAGTCTGTGCCCATAGAACTTCTCCAAAAAAATGATCGCAGTCTTCTCGTGTCCACTGTCCATAGGAATCATAGTTACTGCCAACATAAAAATTCCATCCGCCGCAGCCGCTTAGTAAATCTTCACCGAATGTATTCTTTACAATACAATGAAGAATACCGGTGGGAATTGCCATCAGCAGGATTGCAACAACGATGGCAATCAATGTATCCTTTTTGTTGTTCTCAAATTCTGTGAGAAACATGGTCAGAACAAATGCAATCATAAAGACGGTAAAGACGGGACGGAATGTGTTTGCGGCAAAAACAGCAAGGCCAAAAAGCCCTGCCAAAACAAACCGATATTGTTTTTTTCGGTGAAAGGCCGAGAAGAACAGTACTGCAGAATAAAATGCAGCGGAGAGCAGCATGTTTACAACAACGATATTCAGTGGCAGCCAGCACATTACAATGGAAAAAGGATTGACAATCCAAAGAAAAGCGCCGATTTTTGCAGTACGGAGACTGAAATGCCTGAGTGCCAAATAACAGAACAGGCAGCCAAGCAAGTCAAAGCAGGTGTTGGAAACAATGATTGCAAGATTTATGTGCCCGTTGAGCAGATAATTGAAGCAGGAAAGTGTAACTGTATAGGGCATCAAAAATGGATAGACCTTCTCATACGAAACAATGTTTGGCTCCAGACCACCGAAAAACAGTTCTTGTGCTGCATAGTAATGAACACCAGTATCAGACAAATCGTTTTGGCAGATATAATCCATTCCGGTAAGCAAAGGATAGGTGCGGGCGAGAATGGCAAAAATAACAATACCCCACAATAAAACGCAGGAAGTTCTGCAGTGGATGATTGGAAGAAGTCTTGAACGGTTGGAATAGATGAAATATAAGATCAAACCAAAAAAGATGGCCGCAAGAGGAAGAGGGGAAATCTCTCCATTAAGAACTAAAATACTGCTGACAAGCGGCAGCAGTATACCGAAAGCGCAAATTATTTTGTTAAGAGATTTGGTGAGAGTTTTCATTTGTTTTTTCCTTTTTGTTTCAGAATGTTTTTAAAGATATGCAGCAAATTGTTTGCACCAAGGATCGCAGGAATTAAATAAATGGGTGCATAGGTGCAGCGGAGAAAAGTCTCTTTTGAGCTATAAATAGAAAATAGCAGCTGGAAATACCAGCCCGAGAGAATCAGAGTAAAAAATGTTTGTCCATGGTGAAGCGGCAATATAGGACAGATATAGGAACCATCCGCAAAGCATCAGTTTCTAGTTGGCAAGGATACACAGGCTCCGGTATGCAAATGATGTGCCATTCACTGACCGAATCCTAGTGGCTCTGGATAAGATTGGAGACGGTGCCATGAATCTGGCCGATGTCCCAATCGGTCCAGAAAGCGTAATTACATGTCTAATAAAACAAGAGCGGATATGCAATGTAACAGCTTTCTTACAAAATTGGTTGCATTTTCCTCAGAATAAATACGGGGTGATTTGAAGATGAAAAAGAGAGAACAACGGCCAAATCAATCATGAGATTGATCGGATAGGCAAGAAGACCAGGCGTTTTATAAAACCAAGAGCGAGCTACTGAAAAGATCACCAATAAATTGATGAGTAAGGTGGAAGCGATATACAGTATTTGGATGCCATGCGAAACAATGCTGTTTTTTTGTAAATTTCATGGAAACAATCCCTTCTCTATATAAATAAAGCATAAAACACCAAGGCATACAAAATAAATTATAACACAAAAAATAACAGTATACAACTAAAAAGACGAAAAAAGTGCCGGTGCTTGACAAAACACCTGCAAAGTGCTATTTTTACTAGGTAAAAGCCAAGATCGGGAAAAGTAGCACGGAAAGTCACGCCCCAGAGAGCGCGGCGGCAGCTGAGAGCCGCGTGCGGACGCTGTGTGAACGAACACCCGGGAGCTGCAAGCTGAACCACGGCATCTTTTGAAAAAGAGCCGCCAGTAGGTGCGCCGCACAGCCCAGCGTTACAGGGGCAGCGCTTATTGGAGCGCGTGAGCGACCGGGACACGCCCGGTAATTCAGGTGGCACCGCGGACATTACAAGACAGCTTGTTCGCCCTGAACTTTCAGGGAGAAAAGCTGTCTTTTTATTTATCATTCTGGAAAAGGAGAACCAATCTATGGAACGCACCGAGATCGTTTCGCTGTTCAAAAACACCCCGGCCGACGGCACCGAGCTGACCGTCTGCGGCTGGGCCAAGAACATCCGTGACTCCAAGAACATCGGCTTCATCGCCCTGTCGGACGGCGGCTGCTTTAAGACCCTGCAGGTCGTTTTGGAGGCAGGCAAGCTGGAAAACTACGAGGAGGTCATCCACACCGGCCTGTACAGCAGCCTGCGCATCAAAGGCAAGCTGGTGCTCACCCCGCAGGCAAAGCAGCCCTTTGAGCTGAACGCCGAATCCGTTGAGATTTTGGGCGACTGCCCCGCCGACGAGTATCCCCTGCAGAAAAAGAAGATGAGCATGGAGTACCTGCGCACCATGCCCACCCTGCGCCCCCGCACCAACACCTTCAACGCGGCCTTCCGCGTCCGCAGTGTGGCGGCCTACGCCATCCACAAGTTCTTCCAGGAGAACGGCTTTGTCTACGCCCACTCTCCTCTGCTGACTGCCTCCGACTGCGAGGGCGCCGGTGAAATGTTCCAGGTCACCACGCTGGATCTGCAGAACGTGCCGAAAACCGAGGACGGCGCTGTGGATTACACCCAGGACTTTTTTGAAAAGCCCGTCAACCTGACCGTTTCCGGCCAGCTGGAAGCCGAGGCCATGGCCATGGCCTTTGGCAAGGTGTACACCTTTGGCCCCACGTTCCGTGCTGAAAAGAGCTTTACCACCCGCCATGCCGCTGAGTTCTGGATGATCGAGCCGGAGATGGCGTTCTGCGACCTGAACGGCTACATGGACACCGCCGAGGCCATGACCAAGTACGTCATCCGCTACGTGCTGGACAACTGCCCGGACGAGATGGCCTTCTTCAACCAGTTCATCGACAAGGGCCTCATCGAGCGGCTGGAGCTGGTGGCAAACAGCGAGTTTGGCCGCATCAGCTACACCGAGGCCATTGAGATCCTGAAGAAGAACAACAAGAAGTTCCAGTTCCCCGTGGAGTGGGGCGTGGACATCCAGACCGAGCACGAGCGCTATCTCACCGAGGTGGTGTTCAAAAAGCCTGTGTTCGTCACCGATTACCCCAAGGAGATCAAGAGCTTCTATATGAAGATGAATGCCGACGGCAAGACCGTGGCCGCAGCGGATATGCTGGTGCCCGGCATCGGCGAACTGATCGGCGGCAGCCAGCGTGAAGAAAACTACGACAAGCTGGTGGCCCGCATGGACGAGCTTGGCATGGACAAGACCAACTACGAATGGTACCTCAACCTGCGCAAGTTCGGCGGCGTGGAGCACGCCGGCTACGGCCTGGGCTTTGAGCGGATGATCATGTACCTCACGGGCATCCAGAACATCCGTGACGTGCTGCCCTTCCCCCGCACCGCTTACGGTTTCTAAAAATTTTTGAGAGGGCTGCCGCTTTCGCGCGGCGGCTCTTTTTTCAACAACGAGGTAACATCCTGTGGAAAACATCGCCCCTGCACTTTTGGAGTGGTTTTACAAAAACCACCGCATCCTGCCCTTCCGCACCGACCCCACCCCTTACCACGTCTGGCTCAGCGAGATCATGCTGCAGCAGACCCGGGTGTCGGCGGCGCTGCCCTATTACGAGCGCTTTCTCGCGGCCCTGCCGGATATCCCGGCGCTGGCGGCCTGTGAGGAGGAGCCCCTGCACAAGCTCTGGGAGGGGCTGGGCTACTACAGCCGGGTGCGCAACCTGCAAAAGGCCGCGAAGATCGTCTGCGAGCAGTACGGCGGCGAGCTGCCCGCCGATTACGAGGCCCTGAAAGCCCTGCCCGGCATCGGCGACTACACGGCGGGGGCCATTGCGTCCATCAGCTTTGGCCTGCCGGTGCCTGCGGTGGACGGCAATGTGCTGCGGGTGTTTTCCCGGCTGTATAACGACCCCGGTGTGATTACAGAACCGAAGGTCAAAAAAGCCTTTACCCAGCGGGTGATGGCCCACCAGCCCCCGGACGCCCCCGGCGACTACAACCAGGCCCTCATGGAGCTGGGGGCGCTGGTGTGCGTGCCCAACGGCGCGCCCCTGTGCGGGCAGTGCCCCGTGGCGGCGTTCTGCCGGGCCCG
>RKCM01000145.1 GCA_014858325.1 Oscillospiraceae bacterium
CTTGCGGGCCACACGGTAGTGCTCCTCGCCCACGATGTCGGCCTCCAGAATGCGGCTGGTGGAGGCCAGCGGGTCCACGGCGGGGTAGATGCCCTGCTCGACGATCTTACGGCTCAGGACCGTGGTGGCGTCCAGATGGGCAAAGGTGGTGGCGGGGGCCGGGTCGGTCAGGTCGTCGGCGGGGACGTAGACGGCCTGCACCGAGGTGATGGAGCCATCCCGGGTGGAGGTGATGCGCTCCTGCAGGGCACCCAATTCGTTGGCCAGGGTGGGCTGGTAGCCCACGGCGGAGGGCATCCGGCCCATCAGGGCGGAGACCTCGGAGCCGGCCTGCACGAAGCGGAAGATGTTATCGATGAAGAGCAGCACGTCCTTGTGCGTCTCCTCGCGGAAATACTCGGCCATGGTCAGGCCGGTCTCGGCCACCCGCATACGGGCTCCGGGGGGCTCGTTCATCTGGCCGAAGACCAGAGCGGTTTTGCTCAGAACGCCCGAAGCGTTCATCTCGCCCCAGAGATCGCACCCCTCGCGGGAGCGCTCGCCCACGCCGGTGAAGATGGAGTAGCCGCCGTGCTCGGTGGCCACGTTGTGGATGAGCTCCTGGATCAGGACGGTCTTGCCGACGCCGGCACCGCCGAACAGGCCGATCTTACCGCCTTTGGCGTAGGGGGCCAGCAGGTCGATGACCTTGATGCCGGTCTCCAGGATCTCGGTGGCGGGTTTCTGCTCGGCAAAGCTGGGGGCTTTGCGGTGGATGGGCCAGTGGGGCAGCGTGTCCGTCGGGCCCTTGCCGTCGATGGGGCGGCCCAGGGGGTCGAACATCCGGCCCAGAGTGCCCTCGCCCACGGGGGCGGTCAGGCCGTGGCCGGTGGCGGTGACCGCCATCCCCTTGCCAAGGCCCTCACTGGCGGAAAGCATGATGCAGCGCACCGTCGTTTCGTTGACGTGCTGTGCAACCTCCATGGTGCGCTCGGTGCCTTCTGCGGTGACGGTGAGCGCCTCCTGCAGGGCGGGTAATTTGCCCTGAGGGAACTGCACATCCACCACAGGGCCCGCAACGCGAATAATCGTTCCCTGTATCATACAATGCCTCTTTAATCAGTATTCTGTACCGCCGCGGCACCGCCGATGATCTCGGTGATCTCTTGCGTGATCGAGCCCTGACGGGTGCGGTTGTACTCCAATTGCAGGTCGTGGATCATATCGGCGGCGCTCTTGGTGGCGGAATCCATGGCCGTCATGCGGGCGCTCTGCTCCGCGCAGAAGCTCTCGGTCATGGCACCGAAGATCATGCCGTGCATATAGATGGGCGCGGTCTGCTCAAAGACCGTCCAGGCGTCCGGGAACATCTCCACCTCGCCGCGCGGGTCACCCAGACCCTTGGGGGCGGGCTGCAGATGGGCCCGGTCCAGCGGAAGCAGCCGCACGAGGACGGGCTCGCTGGTGAGGGCGTTCTGGATCTTGGTATAGATGAGGTAGATCTCATCCAGATTGCCTGCCTTGAAATCCTCGATGGCGTCCACGGTGATGTCGCGGGCCCGCTGCAGGGTGGGAGCGGTGGCCCCGTACTGGAACTCCTCCACGAGGCGGGGGTCCTTATGCAGCAGGGCGCGGTAGCCGGTCTGGCCGATGACGTAGAACTTGGCGCCCGGGTCATCGCCCGCCGTGGCCCGCAGGAACTTGAGCAGGTTTTGGTTGAACGCGCCCGCCATGCCCTTATCCGCCGTCAGCACGATGTAGGCCCGCTTGGGGTGCGCGACCTCCCGCACATGGAAGAAGGGGTGCACCGGCTCCTCCGGCAGATGGGGGACGACGCGGGAGATGGTGTCCCGCATCCGGGTGAAGTAGGGCTGCACGTTCTGGTAGTTCTGGCGCGCCTTGCGGAGCTTGGAGGAGGAGATGAGGTACATCGCATTGGTGATCTTCATCGTGTCCTGGATGCTCTCGATGCGCTCCTTGAGCAGCTTAGTGGACGGCATGGCTGTCGCCTCCCGCGAATGCTTTCCAGGCGCTGAGGATGGCGTCTGCCTGCTCCGGCGTGAGCTTGCCGGTGGCGGCTATGGCATCCATGGTGCCCGAAACGTCGGCGCGGAACTGGCGCACAAAGGCAGCGGTCTTGGCCCGCTGCTCGGCGGTGGGAATCTCATCCAGCGCGCCATGAGCGGCCAGCGTCAGGATGACGACCTGTTCGGCGTCGGACTTGGGCTGATACAGCGGCTGCTTGAGCATCTCCATCAAAGCCTTGCCGTGCTCCAGCTGGCGGCGGGTCTCGGCGTCCAGATCGGAGCTGAACTGGGCGAAGGACTCCATATCCTTGTACTGGGCCAGCTCGATGCGGAGGTTGGCGTTGGCTTTTTTCATGGCCTTGGTCTGGGCGGCGCCGCCCACACGGGAGACGGACAGACCCACGTTGACGGCGGGGCGGTTGCCTGCGTTGAACAGGCCGCTCTCCAGGAAGATCTGGCCGTCGGTGATGGAGATGACGTTGGTGGGAATGTAAGCGGAGACGTCGCCCGCCTGGGTCTCGACGATAGGCAGGGCGGTGATGGAGCCGCCGCCCAGATCGTCGCGCATCCGGCAGGAGCGCTCCAGCAGACGGGAGTGCAGGTAGAAGACGTCGCCGGGGTAAGCCTCACGGCCGGGAGAGCGGCGGAGCAGCAGCGAGATAGCACGGTAGGCCACCGCGTGCTTGGACAGATCGTCGTAGACGATGAGGACGCTCTTGCCCTGCGCCATGAAATACTCGGCCAGTGCAGTGCCCGCGTAGGGCGCGATGTACTGCAGGGGGGCAGAGTCCGAAGCGGTGGCCGCCACGATGGTGGTGTAATCCATGGCCCCGTGCTTTTTCAGATCGCCTGCCACGCGGGCAATGGAAGAAGCCTTTTGGCCGATGGCAACATAGATGCAGAGCACGCCGGTGTTCTTCTGGTTGAGGATGGCGTCGGTGGCGATGGACGTCTTGCCGGTCTGGCGGTCGCCGATGATCAGCTCACGCTGGCCGCGGCCGATGGGGAACATGGAGTCGATGGCGAGAATGCCGGTGTGGAGCGGGGTATCGACGCTCTGGCGCTCCAGAATGCCGGGGGCCTGCTTTTCGATGGGGTTGTAGCCGACAGCCTCGATGGGACCCTTGCCGTCGATGGGCTCGCCCAGCGGGTCGATGACACGGCCCAGGAAAGCATCGCCCACGGGGATGCCTGCGCGCTTGCCGCTGCGGGTGACGAGGGTGCCCACGCCGACGGTCTCGGCACCGTCGAAGAGCATGATGCCCAGTTTGCCGGGCTCCACGCTCTCCACCATGCCCTTGGCACCGTTCTCGAAGGTGACGATCTCGCCGTAGACGGCCTTGTCCATCCCCTCCACCTGCACGATGCCGTCGGCAGAGGCGATGACCACGCCGCCCTCGGCACTGGTGGCCGCGGGCTTGTAATCTTCAATGCGGGTCTTGAGGGTGGCCAGCGAGGGCTTGCCGGCCATCATCTGGTCCAGCTGGTGGCGGCCGGAGTTATCGAAGATGCGGTCGCCGATCTGCAGGACATAGCCGGAGAGCAGGCTCTCATCCACCGTGACGTCCAGCAGGACCTCGGTGGCGTCGTAGAGCTTCTGCACTTCCTTCTTGATGCGGGTGAGGTCCTCTTCGCGGGGCGTGCGGGCGGCGCGGAGATCGGCCTTTACGATGCGGTTGGAGGCAAAAAATTCACGGCTGAATTCACTGGCCATTGTCTACCCCCGCTTTCTGCAGCAGATCGTCCAACAGGCGGGCGTCGTCCTGCTGGGTCAGGTTGCGCTCCAGCAGTTTCTCGCACAGGGTGCGGGCCAGAGCGGTGGTCTGGGCGTCGGCCTCCTGCAGTTTGTGCTGGCGCTCAGCCTCAGCGTTCCGCTTGCCCTCCGCCACGATGGCGTCGGCCTGTTTCTGGGCCTCGGCCAGCAGCTGCTGCTTTTCGGTCTCAGCCTGCTGCTCATACGCAGTGCGGCGGGCAGCAGCTTCGGTATCAACATGGCACAGTTTTTCCTGCGCGGTGTGTAGGGCCGCGGCGGCTTCCTTTTTGGAAGTCTCGGCGGCGTTCAGGGCGTCATCCACCTGCTTCTGGCGCTGCTCAATGATGTTCATGACAGGCTTGTACAGGAACTTGCGGAGCAGCAGGAACAGAACCAGAACGTTGACGACCGTATACAGAAGATTCAGATTCAGTGTCAGCATTCGTCCTGCCTCCGTATCAACCCAGGAACAGGATGATCAGCAGGGCGACGACGAAGCCGAAAATTGCAGTACCTTCGGCCAGAGCTGCGCCCAGCAGGAGGTTGGTCTGGATCTTGCTGGAAGCTTCCGGCTGGCGGGAGATGGCCTCCGTTGCCTTACCGGTGGCAATGCCGATGCCGATGCCGCCGCCAATACCAGTCAGCGCTGCGATGCCAGCGCCCAGAGCTACGAGTCCGTTCATAATCATATCTCCTTTCACTTTATTCCTCTCCGCCCATGCTCTCTTTCATGAAGAGCGAGGTGAGGAACACAAAAACATACGTTTGGATGAGGCCGTCGAACAGATCAAAATAGAGGCTGAAGACGGCGGGGACAAAGACAGGCACCACCTGCTTGATGAGCTCCATGATGACGAAAGCGCCCAGCACATTGCCGAACAACCGCATGCACAGGCTGGTGGGCCGGATGGCGATCTCCAGAATGTTCATGGGGGTCATCACAGGGGTGGGGGCTGCCAGGCTCTTGAAGAAGCCCGCGCCGCCCCGGGCGTGGATGCCCGAATACTCAATGAGACAGATGCTCATGAGCGCCAGTGCGGCGGTGACGTTCAGGTCCTTGGTGGGGGGCTTGATGCCAAACACGCCGATGAGGTTGGAGCAGGCAATGTAGAGGGCCACGCTGACCAGGTAGGGAACGTAGCGTTTGCCCTCCTTGCCCAAAAGGCCGGTGAAGAAATCGTTGAGGGTGGTGACGACGGTTTCCAGAACGGCCTGCCGCTTGGAAATGTGGTCTACCCTCAGGTTGCGGGTGAGCAGGATGGATACGATGACGAGGAACGCCATGATGCCCCAGCTGACCACCACGGATTCGGGAACAGAGAGGGGACCGACCTGGACCATCTCCACGTTCAGCTCCTCTTTGAGGGCTGCGGTCAGAGCGTTCATCGTGCCGCCCCCTTCCATTGGGACCGGGCAGAAAGAAAACTTGGATGTACTACCGTATTCACTCGATCTCCTTTCGTTTTTGACGTTGATGCGAAAAAGCACCGCGCGGTGGGGCTGCCCACCAGGCTTTTTCGTCTGGTATGATAGCACGAACGCGGGCGCTTGATAAGAGGTTTGCAAGAAAATCTACTTTTTGTTATATTCAAACTGTCGTTTGGTGGAAGATTGTTGAGCAAAATGCACAGTGTGCAGGCCGTAAACCTGTAGCAATTGCACAAAATCTTAGCCGTTTCTTAGCCAAATGCCCGGGGAACTATCAAAACAAAGGGGCGAGTTTGAATGAAATTCCAAATAGTATACAAAACGGATATATCTGATATATAAAATTTATATATCAGATGTGGTCTGCATTCTCTGCCTTGGGACCACGACGGAACAACAGACGGAAAATGAACCGAGACAGCGGGCCGCAGTAGAGCAGCTGCCAGCACAACGCCATGGGCATATTGCAGCCCCAGGTGTGGACCCATGCATTGAAGAAAAAATGTCAATGTTCGCAATTTTATAAGCTGATATGGAAAAAAGATTGTCCAATTTTTTGTGCACTCTGCGAATGGACAAGAGGCCTTTTCTCGGATATAATAAAGCCAGAAACCAGACAAGTACAGCAGAAGCTCAAATGAGAGCTCACCCCGCTGACTTTAAGAAGGAAGGAGCGTAGACCGATGGTTGATATGGAACCCGCACAGTGTGGACAGACTGTCGGGATTCGCTGAGAAGCAAAACAGAGGCTCACCAGAAACGGGATGTTTCCCCCGTATAACAAAAGAATTTGAGCCGGTCTTGAGCATCAAAGAACGCGAAAACAGCACAGTCTGTCGAAATAACATCCTCTGGCAATTCAAATAGATCCGCCGAAGGTGATTTCTATGAAGAAAACTTTCAGGAGAAGCTACTTTGAATAACCAGAAAGGAGATACTCCAATGATTTGAACAGCGGAACCCCTGGCAAATCTAACTCGAAAGAATGTGGTAATATGAAATTCATCTTCATGATCTCTATGCCGCAGTCCAACAGTTAAGAGAAGGGTCAGTCCAATGTACAAGTGAGAGAAACCCCTTAGTGAAATCCAAGTTCTTCATCGTCTCAGAGGGAGATCATTCCAATGAAACGTTTGGTATCGACCGAAAAATGAGGAAACCGAGGATAAGAGGCTTATGACTCCGAAGAAGTAAGAATCCTGCCGGACAAGGGCTTGCAACCGCCTTGTCCGGCAGGTTTTTTGTTTGCGGCGCACGGCCTTGATTTTGCGGCCGCTTTGCGGTATTATAATAGGGACAGTGACGCAGGGGTTCAAAAGCACTGCTTTTTTCTGTCTCCGTAGCTCAGCTGGATAGAGCGTCCGCCTCCTAAGCGGAAGGCCGTGTGTTCGAATCACATCGGGGACGCCAGTTTAAGAAAATGCGAAGGTCATTTTTCCATGGGAAAGACGATCTTCGCATTTTTCATTTTGAATCGATCACCAAAATTAGCCAGCGAATGCCATTAGCAGAATTTTCGGTTTCAGCTAATAAAATCAGGCTTCCAGCGAATGAAGCCCCATAAAGCACCTTTTGAACTCCGTTTTCCGGCTCTCTGCTAAAATTGGTAGCCGCTTTCCTGTAAATCCATGTAAATACAAGATTCTACCGCAATGAGCTTCAGAAACACGGAATCATTCAATCCATGTCCAGAAAAGGTAACTGCTACGACAACTGTATTATGGAGACCTTCTTTGGTAGATTGAAAAATGAAATGGATGCCTCCCTCTAAATTCAGGGAAGCATCCATGATGGAAGCTTAATTATTCAATTTTGAATCGGTGTCCAGAAAACCGGGTACATATCATTTCATAGAAAGCTCTTTTGCATTTTCACAGTCCAGCTGTAAATAATTTTTTCCGTCTTTTTGGAAAAGCATGCTGCTTTGTTCCATAAATACCCTCCT
>RKCM01000059.1 GCA_014858325.1 Oscillospiraceae bacterium
CATTTCCATGGCGTAGTCACGGTTCTGGAACTGGCTGCGCTGGGTCTGGCAGCTGACCACGACGCCGGTGGGCTTGTGGATCAGACGGACAGCGGAAGAGGTCTTGTTGATGTGCTGGCCGCCTGCACCGGAGGAGCGGTAGACCTGCATCTCGATGTCCTCGGGGCGGATGTCCACCTGGATGGTGTTGTCCAGCTCGGGCATCACTTCCAGAGAGGCAAAGCTGGTCTGGCGGCGGGCGTTGGCATCAAAGGGCGAAACACGGACCAGACGGTGGACGCCGTTCTCGCTCTTGAGCAGGCCGTAGGCGTTGGCACCCTTGATCATGATGGAGGCGCTCTTCAAGCCGGCTTCGTCGCCGTCCTGATAATCCAGCACTTCCACGCTCATGCCGTGGGCCACAGCCCACTTGTTGTACATACGGTAGAGCATCTCGGCCCAATCCTGCGCCTCGGTGCCGCCGGTACCGGCGTGGAAGGTGAGGATGGCGTTGCTGTGGTCGTACTCGCCATTCAGCATGGTCATCAGCTGCAGCTCGTCCACGGCCTTTCCCACGGCGTTCACGGCCTCTTCGGCCTCGGGCACCATATCGGGGTCGTACTCCTCGTCCAGCATCACCAGCATGGTCTCGGCGTCGTCGTACAGGCCCTGCAGCTTTTCAAAGCGGCTCAGCTTGCCCTTCAGGTCGCCCACTTCGTCAAAGACCTTTTTGCTCAGCTCGGCATCATCGTAGAAGCCGGGGCGGGACATGGTGTGCTCCAGCTCCATCACGCGCTTGCGGGAGGCGTCGATGGCCAGCGCCTCCTCCAGATCCTTGACCGCCTTGCCGAGATCGGCCAGCTGCACTTTCAGTTCGTCGGTGGTAATCATGTTTTTCTCTCCTATATATCAAAAGCAGTAAAAGATACAGTTTATACACAGATACTTCATTAGTATACCGAGAATTCATGGTAAAGTAAAGGGGAAAATTTACTATCATGCTGGAAATTTGAAGATTTTTGGCTTTCCTTTTCCCCACAGGGGGAGTATAATAACAGAAACACCCTATTTATGGAGGAACTTATGCCCAAATATTATGGCTGCCCGTGCGAGGCCTGCGGTGAGCCGCTGACCTTGCGGGACGATATCGTGGTCTGCCCGGATTGCGGCGCGCCCTACCACCGCACCTGTTACGAGAAGATGGGCCGCTGCGCCCACGCCGCCGCCCACGCTTCGGGCTACGAGTGGAACTTTCCCTACTGCGACGCCGACCTGCGCACCTGCCCCAGCTGCGGCGAGCAGACCCTGCGCGCCGAGGAGCGCTGCCGCTGCTGCGGGGCCGCTCTGCCGCCGGAGGGCGTCAACGAACCCGCCGACCGTGACACCGAGAACGAGAGCTTTGATTATAACACTCTCTACCGCCAGTTTGAGGAGAGCGACGACCCGCTGAAGACGGCGTATCAGACCGCCTTTGGCAAAGAGGAAAAGATGGACGGCATCCCCTGCAAGGATTGGGCGGCCTTCATCGGCCCGGCCGCGCCGTCGTATCTTGCCACCTACAGCCGGATGGAGCTGACCCACAGCAAGGTGTCCATGAGCTTTTCGGCTTTGCTGTTCGGACCTTTCTATTTCTTCTACCGCAAGGCGTGGAAGCCTGCATTCGCCTTCCTCGCGGCGGAGCTGCTGCTGGCCTCCCCCACCTTTATTGAGATGCTGCAGGTCTCGGGCAGCAGCCTGGCCCCGGCGTGGAGCCACGGCACGCTGCTGGTGTTTGCCCGGCTGTGTTCTTTCCTGAGCTTTTTGCTCATGATCGTGCGCGGGATGTACGGCAAGTGGCTGTACCGCCGCTGTGCCGCCGACCGCATCCGCCGCATCCAGAAGGAGTTTCCCGACGCCGAGCAGCGCCGGGCGGTGCTCCGTGCGCAGGGCGGCACCAGCTTTGCAGCGGTCTTTGGCTGTTTTGCCCTGCTGGCCGTCCTCGGCAGTGCGTTTACCCTGCTGCTGGGCCCGGACCTTCAGTCCGTGCTGGATCTGTTCTACGGCGCGTAAGCCCGATTCTATTGCAAAGGAGTTTCCATCATGAAAAAAGTCACGAAAGCCGTCATCCCGGCGGCGGGCCTCGGCACCCGCGTGCTGCCTGCCACCAAAGCCATGCCCAAGGGAATGCTGCCCATCGTGGATAAACCCGCCATCCAGTATCTGGTGGAAGAGGCCGTGCGCTCCGGCATCACCGATATCCTCATCATTCTGGGCCGGAACCAGAGCATCATTGAAGACCACTTTGACCGCTGCCCCGAGCTGGAAGAAAAGCTGGCCGCCCCCGGCAAGGAGAAGCTGTTGGAAGAGTGCCTGGGCATCTCCAACCTGGCCAACATCTACTTTGTGCGCCAGAAGCAGACCCTCGGCCTGGGCCACGCCGTCAGCGTAGCAAAGGCCTTTACCGGCGACGACCCGTTCGTGGTCATCTACGGCGATGACGTGATCTGGGGCGAAGACCCGGTCTGCGCCCAACTCATCCGGGCCTATGAGGAGTTCGGCCGCCCGGTGGCCGGTGTGGCTGCCGTACCCTGGGCCGATGTGAGCCGCTACTGCAGCCTGAAGACCACCCCCCTCCACGACAACTACTTCTTCGTGGACGACATGATCGAGAAGCCCAAGAAGGGGCAGGAGTTCAGCAACTACTCCATTCTGGGCCGGGTGCTGCTCACCCCGGAGATCTACGACATCCTGGCCCACACCAAGCCCGGCGCGGGCGGCGAGATCCAGCTGACCGACGCTATGGCCGAGTTTGCCCGCAGCCACGGCGGCATGACGGCGGTGGAGTTCACCGGCAAGCACTACGACATGGGCAACAAGCTCAAGGTCGTGGAGGCGCAGGTGGAGCTGGCACTGCAGCACCCCGAGATCGGCGAGGCGTTCCGCGCCTACCTGAAGGAGTTCTGCAAGACGCTGTAACTTCCCAACAAAAATTGCATAACAAAAGCTCCTGCTTCGTTTGATGGAAGCAGGAGCTTTTTGATTGCCTTACTTTTCTTTGGGTCTTACGCGATCATCACGGAGTGAGACGGTTGGGGCCGCGGAACAGGAACTCGGCGTCCTTGATGGACAGGCCGCAGAGCAGCATGGTCAGGCGGTCGATGCCCAGACCGAAGCCGCCGTGCGGGGGGCAGCCGTACTGGAAGAACTCCAGATAGAACTTGACGTCCTCGGCCAGGCCCTTCTCCTCGGCCTGCTTCTTCAGCACCTCGTAGCGGTGCTCACGCTGTGCGCCGGTGGTGATCTCCACGCCGCGCCAGATCAGGTCGTAGCCCTGGGGCACGCCGTTCTCGTCACGCATGTGGTAGAAAGCGCGCTTCTCGGCGGAATAATCGGTGATGAAGAGGAACTCGTGGCCGTAGTGCTTCTTCACCCAGTCGTAGCTCAGGCGCTCCGCCTCGGTGGTCAGGTCGCCCTTTTCGCTCTCGTCCACGGTGTAGCCGAACTCCTCTTCCAGAGCCTTGTAGAGGTCTGCCAGCTTGACCACCGGGAACGGGGTGGTGGGCACGACCACTTCCTGGCCGAACAGCTCCTGGATCTGATCGCCGTAGTTGTCCTTCACTGCCTGCAGACCGGCGGTCAGCAGCTCCTCCTCCATCTTCATGACGTCCTTGAAGGAGGTGATGTAGCTGAACTCCAGGTCGAAGCCGGAGAACTCGGTGGCGTGCTTGTTGGTGTAGCTCTTCTCGGCGCGGAAGACGGGGCCCGTCTCAAAGATGCGCTCAAAGCCTGCGGCCATGGCCATCTGCTTATAGAACTGTGGGCTCTGGGCCAGATAGGCGTTGCGGTCGAAGTAATCCACCTTGAACACCTCGGAGCCGCTCTCGCTGGCGGCAGCGATGAGCTTGGGGGTGTGGATCTCGATGAAGCTGCGATCCAGCAGGAACTTGCGCATGGCGTTGACGAAGCAGCTCTGCGCCTTGAACATCAGCTGGTTTTCGTCGGTGCGCAGGTCGATCCAGCGGTAATCGATGCGCTGGTCGATGCTGGAGCGCTCGACGGCCTTCTTTTTCTTGGTGGCGGCGATCTCCTTGCGGACGATGGGCAAAGCGTTGGCGATGCTCTCGATCTCAATGGCAGAGGGGATCATCTCGATGCCGCCCATCTTGACGTAATCGTTCTCCACCACTTTGCCGGTGACGGTGATGACCGAATCCGGGGTCAGCTGGTCGATGGTGTCCACCAGCTCGGGGTGGTCGGCCTTCTCCACCGTGATCTGCAGCTTGCCGGTAATATCTTTGAGCACGATGAAGGCCATGGCCTTGCTGTTGCGCAGGTTTTCGATGAAGCCCTGCACTTTGACCGTGCTGCCGATTTCCTTCTGGACCTCATTGATATAGGTGCGTTCCATAGGAATCCTCCTTAATTATGACTTGTGTACTGTTTTATTATAGTACTTTTTGGGGATAAATCAAGATTCTTTCTTGTTCTGCTCCTCTTCGTGGATGGTGCCCGTGCCGCCCTCCACCACGCCGTCGTGGTCCAGCACGGCGACGATGGTGCCAAAAAAGCACTTCACGTCCAGCCCAAAGCTCAAATGCTCCACGTAGTAGCCATCCAGCCGGGCCTTGTCGGCGATCTCCAGCTCATCGCGGCCATGGATCTGCGCCCAGCCCGTCAGGCCGGGGCGGACGTCGTTGGCTCCGTACTTGTCCCGCTCGGCCAGCAGGTCGTACTGGTTCCAGAGTGCAGGGCGCGGGCCGATAACCGCCATATCCCCCACGAAGATGTTCCACAGCTGGGGCAGCTCGTCGAGGCTGGTCTTGCGCAGAAAGCGCCCCACCCGGGTGATGTACTGGTCCGGGTCGTGGAGCAGATGGGTGGGCATATCGTGGGGGGTGTCGATCCGCATGGTGCGGAATTTGAGAATATCAAAATGCTTTTTGTGGATGCCCACCCGCTTCTGCTTGAACAGCACCGGGCCGGGCGAATCCAGCTTGATGGCGATGCACAGCGCCAGCAGCAGCGGCGACAGGCAGACCATGCCCGCCAGCGACAGCACCACCGCCAGCGCCCGTTTGATTCCATTGCGATACATCCGGGGTTCCTCCCTTTTCTTTTTACTCATACGGCTTTCTTATTATATCAGGGAGTATGGGCTTTTTCAATTCCATATAACGCAAAAAGCAGACGCCAGCCAGCGTCTGCCTTTTGTGCTGCGTTCTTTAACCCATCTTCTGCGCCTTATCCAGCACGCGCAGAGCCGCAAGCCTGCTCATCCATTTTTCGGGGTGGAACGTACCGTCCTTCTGGTTTTCCATCAGGCCGCTTTCCAGCACCCACTGCTGGGCCTGTGCGGCTTCCTCGGGGGCCACGGCGGCGTTTTCCACCGCGGGCTTCCCCGCCAGCTCCCAAGCCTTGAGCGCCACGTCACCGCGTGTTCTGGGGACAGCCACGCCAGCACCCAGCACCTGCTCCGCATACACTTCGGTACCGATATGGTAAGCCAGCACCGCCATCCCCGTGCCCAGCACCGCCGTGGTCACAACGGTCCCGGCATCCCAGTCCGAGTCTTCTTCCACCGTTTTGGTACGGGCCGCAATGGTCACGCCATTTTTCGGCATGGTAAATGCGAAGGATTCTTTGTCCTGATACTGTTCCGCATTTTCCAAGCCCTCGATCTCCCAGCCGTCAAATACCACGTTGCTGCCGGCATCGCTATCCTTCTTAAAGGTCACTTTCACCTCTGCGCCTTCCTGCACATCCGCAGAGTCGCCTTCCGCTTCGGTGCCATCCACCGTAAACGTGCCGCCGCTCACCGTCAACTTGTGGTCGGGGATTTTTTCCCACTTCGCCGTCAGCTTCATATCCTTTTCCACAGGGCTGGTCACAACAAACGGCTTGCCGTCTTCATCGTACCAGCCTGCAAACGTATAGCCTGCCGCTTTGGGGCTTTCAAAAGCTTCCAGTGCATCGCCCTTGTACGGCTGCTGAGTCGCAGGAGCAGTACCATGGCCGTTGGCATCAAAGGATACGGTGCAGCGGTATTTCAGTTTTTCGGGATTTTGGAATTTTTCATTTCCTGTTGTTCCAAATACGTCGCCATTTTTGCTGTGAATCAAATCCTTCCACTGGTCTGCAGTGCCATCGTAAATAACTGTAGTTAGTGCAGGACATTCGTTAAAGGCATTGACCTCAATTGTTGTAACGCTGTTCGGAATCTTTACAGTTTTAAGTTGTGTACAGTGATTAAATGCTTTTTCGCCAATTGTTGTTACTCCTTCAGGAATAACAATTTCTTCAAGATGTTCGCACTCCTCAATCATACCCGCAGATATTTGCGTTAAGCCTTTCGGAAGTTCAATTTTCTTCAAGAAACAATTCCAATGAAACGCATGTTCTCCAATACTTTGAATCATCGACTCTTTCTGAAATGTAACCTTCTCCATCTCGGCACAACTCCAAAAAGCCTTTTCTCCGATTGTAACAACAGAGTTCGGAATCTCAATTTCTGCTAACGAGTAACAATTTGCAAATGCACGGTCAGCAATAGTTTCAAGCTGACTTCCCGGAGCGAAAGTTACATTTTTCAATCCAATTTCAGTTTTTTTCCCCGCGCGAAGCTCTGCCATGAAACCATTGTACTCCGTACAACTGCGGAATGCATTCGCGCCTATTTTCGTTATCGTCTTGGGGATTACGACGCTCAACCTTTTTGTCCGATCAATGCATGACCTATATTTACCTATATATTCACCTGTACTATCGTTACTAAACGCTTTGTCCGCAATCTTTGTAACAGTATAGCTGTTGTGCTCCGAATCAAAGGCTTCTTCCGGGATTTCAAGTTCTCCATCCCACATTGCCACCGGCCCCACCACAGCAACATCCGTTGCATTCAGTTTTTTATACCGCAAACCATTGTAATCAAATTCGTCTTCTGCCAGTGCAGGAAGCGTACTGGCCGTATCTTCTGCAAACGCTGCTGTCGGTAACAGCACAAACATCATTGCCAGCGCCAGCAGTGCGCTTACAAGCCGCAGTTTTCTTGTTCGCATTTCAAAAAACCTCTCTTTCAACAATTGCCCTTCCAAGGGCCCCCGGGGAGATCGATTTTCTCCCTTATTTGTGCATTATAGCCCCCCCCCCCC
>RKCM01000218.1 GCA_014858325.1 Oscillospiraceae bacterium
CAATACGGAGTACGCTCTTTGCTACTGCAAGGACCGTGCAAACCCCGCCATGGTGCGCCGGGTGCGCGCCATTCTGCAAAGCGCACGGCCGGAGCTGCTGCTGGATTCCAGCTATTTTCTGCCCTGGCTCTTCCCAACCAAGCTGCGCCTGTTTGCGCCCGTCAGTTACACCGAGCGCCCCGCCGTGGCCGTCGCCAAGCTCTGTGAGGGGAAGCTCGTCATTCTGGTCAACGGCAGCCCCTCGGCCCTCGTTCTGCCCAGCCTTTTCTGTGAAAACTTCGATTGTCTTGACGATTACGCCACCACCGCCGTCTTTTCGTCACTGGTGCGGCTGCTCAAATACGGGGCATTCTACCTCAGCATTTTTTTGCCGGGGCTCTTTGTCTGTCTGGCGGTCTACCTGCCCGAGCTCATCCCGCCGCAGCTGCTCTTTAAGATCGAAGCCGCCGAAAAAGCCACGCCATTGCCCCTGTTTGCAGAGATGCTGCTCATCATCGTGATCTTGGAAATCATCCGGGAGGCGGGCCTGCGGATGCCCCAGACGCTGGGCCATGCGGTGAGCCTTGTGGCCGCCCTCATTGTGGGAGATGCTGCCATTGCCGCCGGGCTTATGAGCACGCCGGTGCTGCTGGTGGCGGGCGTAACGTCGGTGTCCATTTTCGTCACACCTGCTCTCTATGAGCCTGCGACCCTGCTGCGGCTGGCGGTCACGCTGGCGGCTGGGCTGGCAGGCCCGGTGGGCCTTGTGGGGGCCGCACTGGCAGTGCTGTTTGGGCTGACGGACGTTTCGGCGCTGGGGGTGGCTTACCTCAGCGGGGCTGTGTTCTCGGAGGACGGCGTCATCCGCAGAAACTACCGTGCCCTTTCCCGCCGCCCCTTCACCATCTGGAAAAACGGAAGGAGGAAGGACTCATGAAAACCCTGCAGAGCTCTCTGCATCCCCGCACCCTGATGCTGGGGGTGGCAGCCTCCGCCTGGGCCGAAAACCTGCTGGGGGCCGGGTCCTGCTCGCCCCGGCAGATGTTCTGGCTGGGCCTGCCCTGCACCCTGATGCTCTGCCTGATATCCGCGCTGGTCGGCACGGAGCTTTCCGACGAGTGCAGGCGGGGGACCCTCTCCAAACTGGGCAGTTTCGTTTTGGGGGTCTGGTTTCTGGCAGAGCTGGCCTGCACAGCCTTCACAGCCCACACCCTCTGCCGGGCGCAGTTCGATTCTCTGGCTGTGCTGGGCCTTTTGCCGTTGCTGCTGCTGGCCGGGTGGGCCCTGCCGACGGCGGTGTTCGACCGCTCCTCCGTGGTCCTGTGGGGCGCGGCCGCGCTGGCGGCGCTGTTAGGCATCTGCGGGCTGTGGGGGCAGCTGCGCTGGCAAAACCTGTACACACCTGCGCCGGGCAGCACGGCGCCGCTGCTGCCCATCTACCCGGAATACTTTGCTTTTGGCTTGCTCTGCCCGCCCGCGGAAGGGCGAAGGGGCGTCTGGATGCCGCTGGGCACGCTGGCCGTACAGGTGGCGCACTGCCTGCTGTTGGCTCTGCTGTTTGGCAGCGCCGAGGAATTTATCCAACCGGGCATGGAGCTTTTGGGAGCGGTGACGCTGGGCGGCGCATCCAGCTTTGATGCGGTGTTTCTGCTGGTCTGGCTGGCGGCAGCGCTCTTTCGCGTCTGCGTTCTCGCAAAGGTGTTCTGCCTGTTGGCAGGCCGTCTGTCTGCCCGCCCGCCGCGCCGGAAGGAGGGAGCTGCATGAGCAAAAACGCTGCGCTGCGCCTGTTGGCGGTGGGCCTGCTTCTTTGCTGGTGCGGGCTCTTTCTCCGCACCGAAACCACGGAAAAAAGCATGGTGCGGCTCATTTTTGCCGATCCCACCGAAACCGGCTGGACGGTAGGGCTTTTATACCAGTTCCCGGAGGCGGCCGCCGACTCCGCAGATGCGGCCGCTTCCGTCCGTCTGGAGCTTGGGGAGGGCGAAACGCCGGAAAAGGCACTGCTTGCCGCCGAAAAAGCCCTGCACCAGCAGGCCAATTACCGCCTTTGCGAGTATCTTTTGCTGGGGCCCGGCTGGAGTGGCAGTGCCCTGCAAACGTGGGAGCCTCTGGTGCAGCAGCACCCGGAGCTCCGCCTTTCGATCAAACTGCTGGCGGCGGAGTTTTCGGGGGCAGCCCTCTCCGCTCAGGTCCGGGAGAACGAGCAGCTTCCCGAGCAGCTGCTTCAAACCGTGAAAACCGCTGCATCCACCGCACCCCGGCTTTATCGGTTCCGCCGGGATCAGGGCATTCTGCTGCCTCTGCTGCGCCTTACGGACGGGAAAGCGGAGCTGCAGGAGGAGGGTCTGCTGCTTTCCGCTCGGGGAGCGACGGCCCTTTCCGCCGAAGAGACAGCCATGGCAGCGCTTTTGCTTGGAGCGGGCAGCCGCACCCAATTGGACGCAGCCGAGCAGACGCTTACCGTTCGGCACAGCGTATGCGGTGTGCAGGCAGTGGGGGAGGGCTTTCTTGTAGACCTGACGCTCCAGCGCCGTGCGGGTACGCCCGCCCCCACCGAAGCCCAGCGGCAGGCCCTGCAGGCTCTCTGTGAGGAAACGGTGCGCATCTGCTGGGGAAACGGGCTCGATCTGCTCTCACTTTCGGCGTTTCGTGCCCAGCGGGACGGGCCCGGCCAAAACACGCTGACAACAAAAAACGCCTGCCCGGAATTGCGGGCAGACGTGCGATTTTTGGGATGATCTAGTGGGCCGTCTCGAACACGACGGTGATGGTGGTGCCCACGTCCAGCTCACTGTCCAGCTTGATGCGGGCGTTGTGGATGCGGGCAATGTGCTTGACGATGGCAAGGCCGAGGCCGGTGCCGCCGGTGGCTTTGCTGCGGCTCTTATCCACGCGATAGAACCGCTCAAAAACGCTGGCCTGGGCTTCTTTCGGGATGCCGATGCCGTTGTCTTTCACGGTCAGGGTACAGTGGCCGTCCCGGGTGCAGGCGGTGATGAGCTGCACCTTGCCGCCGGGGTGGTTGTAGCGGATGGCATTGTCGCACAGGTTCTGGCACAGCTCGTCCAGCAGGGCGCGGCTGCCCAGCACCGGGGCGCTCTCGCCGAGGTAGGTCAGGGAGATGTAGGCACGCTTGGCGTTCATCTTCTGCCGCTCCGCGCATTCCCTGGCCACATCCAGCAGGTCCACCCGCTCCATGGTGGGGGGCGTGCCGACTTCGGTCACGTTATCCAAATTGGACAGCTGCAAAATATCGTTGACCAGCTGGATCATCCGCCGCGCCTCGGTATGGATCTTCTGCGCAAAGGCGGGGACATCCGCGGATTTGGCAATGCCCGTTTCCATGAGTTCGGCATAGCCGGAAATGCTGGTAAGGGGCGTTTTCAGCTCATGGCTGACATTGGCCGTAAACTCCTGCCGCATCTTCTCATTGTTTTCCCGCAGCAGGCGGTCGGAGTGGATGCTCTCCGCAAAGGGGATGAGCTCGCGGTAGGGGACATTTTCCTGAATATGGTCGAGGTCGTCGGTCATCCTCAGCACAGGCTGCACGAGCGTCTTCGTCAGCAGCCCGGCCATAATGGCGGCGGCCCCCATCATCAACAGGCAGCTCAGCAGGATGGCGGGGAGCGCATCGTCATAGATGGACCAGATCGTTTCCGAATCCTGCGCGACGCGCAGGATCTCACCCGTGGGCAGCAGGGCAGCATAATAGTAGGTCTCGTACCCGGTGGTCTGCGAGTCGCGGCAGTTGCGGCCTTCGCCCTGCTGCATGGCCTGCTGGATCTCCGGGCGGGTCAGGTGGTTTTCCATAGGGCCGTCGGTGGCCGATTCAAACAGCACATCGCCATCCGGGTCAATGAGGGTGATGCGGAGGTCACCCGTAACATAGCTGCGCAGCGCGGCGGAGTCCTCGGCCTGCGCGTACCCGGCGGCTACAAGGCTGGCCTCGTTCTCCAGCGCCGTCCAGGCCTGAGCGCGGAACGCCTTGTGGAAGACAAAGATGCAGAGGGCCGCCGTGCATACCAGCCCGGCAAAGCCCATCAAAAAGAGCCGATAGCCGATTTTTTCTTCCATGCTGCCCGGTTTCATTCTTCGGGTTCCTCCTCGCCGTCTGCCAGCTTATAGCCCACCTTGCGCACGGTGCAGATATATCGGCCCGCATCGCCCAGCTTTTTGCGCAGGGTGCGGATGTGCATATCCACGGTGCGGCTCTCCACGGAAATGTCGGTGCCCCACACCACCTGCAAAATGGTCTCGCGGGTCACGACAAGGTTGGTGTGCTCCAGCAGCAGCCGAAGCAGGCTGTATTCTTTGTAGGTCAGGTCAACGCTGGCCCCGTTCACCGTCACGCTGTGGCGGGCATTGTCCAGCAGGATCTCATGGAAAGAATACACCTCGCTGTGGGTCTCGGGCTCAGAGCGGCGGAGCGTCGCCCGCACCCGGCTCAGAAATTCCATGATGCCGAAGGGCTTGCTGATGTAATCGTCGGCTCCGCAGTCCAGGCCCCGCACGGTGTCCAGCTCGCTGGATTTGGCCGTGACCATGATGATGGGCAGCCGCCGAAGGGAAGGGGTGCTGCGCAGCTTTTTCAGGATGGAAAAGCCGTCTTCGCCGGGCAGCATCACGTCCAGGATCACAAGCTCGGGTTCCGCCGTCCGCATGGCCTGCCAGAAAGGCTCCGGCGAGGCAAAGCTCTGCACGGTGTAGCCGTTGGATTGCAGGGCATACTGCTCCAGCTCGCGGATGGCGTCGTCATCTTCTACGATATAGATCATTGTTCGTTTTCCTCCGTTGCAGCATCATTCTCCGGGAAAAGATAGCGCTCACGGTAGCGGTCCAGGCGGCGCTGGAAGTCTTCGCTCTCCTTGGTGTCGGCGCTGCCGCTGCGCAGTTCATTCAGGTAGGCGTGGGTGTCAAAGCTGTCCTGTGCCACCTCGATCTGGGCAACCGCCACATTGGAGCAGTGGTCGCAGACGCGCTCATAGTTGGTCAGCAGGTCATCCAGCACAAAGCCGTACTCGATGGAGCAGCTGCCGGCCTGCAGGCGGGCGATGTGCCGTGCCTTGATGGCGCGCACCAGCTCGTCCACCACCTGCTCCAGCGGCTCGACCTTGCCCGCCAGATGCAGATCGCCCTTGCGGAATGCCTCAGTGGTGCGGTTCAGCGTATCCTGCACGGCGTCTTCCAGCACCTGCAGCTCTTCCCGGGCATCCTGCGAGAACTGGACGTTCTTGGTGTGCATCTCCTCGGCAGATTCCAGCAGGTTGACAGAGTGGTCGCTGATGCGCTCAAAATCGCTGATGGTGTGCAGCAGGGTGTTCACGCTCTGGCTGTCGGCGTGGGTCAGCTCCCGGCCGGACAGCTTGACAAGGTAGGTGCCCAGCGCGTCCTCGTAATGGTCCACCTTGGATTCTTCTTCTTTGACCTTCTCAGCCAGAGCGTCGTCCCAGTGGTGGGTCAGGCTCATGGCCTGGAGCACGCCCACCCGGGCCAGCTCGGCCATCTCGCCGGTGGCGGCACGGGCACGCTCCACCGCCATGGCGGGGGTGTTCAGCAGACGGTCGTCCAGCAGAGCAAAGCTCTCTTTTTCCGCGTCGTCCGGGATGGTCAGGATGGCCAGCTTCTCCAGCAGATTGGAGAAGGGCAGGAGCACCACCGTGGCCGAAACGTTGAACACCGAGTGGACGACTGCAATGCCCCAGGCGGCGATGGTCTGGTGCACAAAGCTGAACTGCAGCACACCATTCAGACCATAGAAAAGGACAAGGAAGAGCGAGACGCCGATGATGTTGAAGTACAGGTGCACCATAGCGGCGCGGCGGGCGTTTTTGTTTGCGCCCACCGAGGAGAGCAGCGCGGTGACGCAGGTGCCGATGTTCTGGCCCATGATGATGGGAATGGCGCTGCCGTAGGTGATGACGCCGGTGGAGCTCAGCGCCTGCAGGATGCCCACGCTGGCGGAGGAGGACTGGATGATGCCGGTGACGACCGCACCCACCAGAACGCCCAGAATGGGGTTGGAGAAGCGGACGAAGAGGCTGGTGAACCACTCCTCATTCTGCAGCGGAGCCACTGCGTCGGACATGGTGGTCATGCCCGTCATCAGGATGGCAAAGCCGATGAGGATGGTGCCGACGCCCTTCTTCTTCTCGCTCCTAGTCATATAGAGCAGGATGCCGAGGAAGGCCAGAAGGGGACTGAAGGACGTGGGTTTGAGCATTTTGATGAAGATGCTGTCGCCCTGCAGGCCCGAAAGGCTCAAAATCCAGCTGGTAACGGTGGTACCCACGTTGCTGCCCATGATGATGCCGATGGCCTGGTGCAGCTCCATGATGCCGCTGTTGACGAAGCCCACCACCATAACGGTGGTAGCGGAAGAAGACTGGATGATAGCAGTGACGCAAAGGCCAAGGAAAAAGCCCTTGAGCGGGTTGTCGGTCAGCCGACTCAGGATTTTTTGCAGCTGGCCGCCGGCCTGCTTTTCCAGCGCTTTGCCCATGATGTCCATACCAAATAGGAACAGGGCAAGGCCTCCGGCCAGCGAAAAGACATTGAAGATGGTCATGTTCGTGTTTCCTCACTTTAATTTGACGTGTTATTTTCCCTCCCTTTGAGTATAGGGCTCCAATGTAAAATCGGAAATCGGGAAAATGTAAAACTCATGTAAAGTGCCCGGAAACAATTTCTATTATAAAGGAAATGGCGCGGGATGCAAGCGGGAAGGACGAAAAGGGTGAAAACATTTGAGGGAACAATTGTAATTTTTCCTTTGAGCCATTATAATAGAGAGAAGAATGGTTCGGAATCCACCGCCCCGGCCCGAAGGGAAATGCCGCTGGGTGCGGAAACGATACAGGAGGAAAAACGATGGGCAATTTCACCGTTTCGCTCAAAAAGCTGACGGAGAAGGTCAGCATGGAGGTGGTGTATGAGCCGCCGCAGAAGCTGGAAAACATCAGCGTTGAGATCGCGGAAGTCAACCGCCCGGGCCTGTTTCTGGCCGGATATTACGATTATTTCGATAAACTGCGGCTGCAGATCATGGGTCTGGC
>RKCM01000095.1 GCA_014858325.1 Oscillospiraceae bacterium
GGCCGGACAGCGGGCATCCAGCTCGGCCAGGATGGCGTCCCGCACGGCCAGCTTTGCCGTCTGGTCGGCAAGGCAGTCGCTGGCGGCGCGGATGTGGAGCCGCAGGGTGTCGGCCTGCAGCGCCTGCCCGGCCCCCAGCCCCCAGCTCAGACAGCACTGCACCGCCCCGCAGAGCAGCAGAGCCCCGCTGAGGATACAGCACCACACCGCCATCTCCCGGCGGGACAACAGACGTGCAAACATAAAAACAGGCCCTCCTCTGGAAAAGATGACCAGAGTATGGGCCTGCGTTGGAGTCTTTATACGAAGAGGGCCCTTAGTTCTTCAGCGACTGCATGGGGGCGGGGAGCCGACCGCCGCGGTTGATGAAGACCGAGGGGTCCCGCTGGTTGACGGGCATGATGGGACCGTAGCCCAGCAGGCCGCCGAAATCCAGCACCTCGCCGGCCTTGCGGCCGATGGCGGGGATGACACGGACGGCGGTGGTCTTGCTGTTGACCATGCCGATGGCGGCTTCGTCGGCGATGAGGGCGCTGATGACCGCCGGGGTGGTGTCGCCCGGGATGATGACCATATCGATGCCCACCGAGCAGACCGCCGTCATGGCTTCCAGCTTCTCGATGGTCAGGCAGCCGCACTCGGCGGCGTGGATCATGCCGTCGTCCTCGCTGACGGGGATGAATGCGCCGGACAGGCCGCCCACATGGTTGGAGGCCATCACGCCGCCCTTTTTCACGGCGTCGTTCAGCAGGGCCAGGCAGGCCGTGGTGCCGCAGCAGCCGCAGGTCTCCAGACCCATCTCCTCCAGAATGTTGGCCACGCTGTCGCCCACGGCGGGGGTGGGAGCCAGCGAAAGGTCGATGATGCCGGCGGGCACGCCCAGCGCCTCGGAGGCAAGGTTTGCTACCAGCTGGCCCACGCGGGTGATCTTGAAGGCGGTGCGCTTGACCAGCTCCGCCACCTGATCGATGGGGGCGTCCTTGGGCAGGCGGGCCAGTGCGGCGCGGACGGCACCGGGGCCGGAAACGCCCACATGGATCTCGCAGTCCGGCTCGCCGGGGCCGTGGAAGGCACCGGCCATGAAGGGGTTGTCCTCCGGCGCATTGCAGAAGACCACCAGCTTTGCCGCGCCAATGCACTGGCGGTCGGCGGTGAGCTCGGAGGCTTTCTTAACGGCCTCGCCCATCAGCTTGATGGCGTCCATGTTCAGGCCCGCCTTGGTGGCGCCGATGTTGACGGAGCTGCACACGATGTCGGTCTGGGCCAGCGCCCGGGGGATGGACTCAATGAGGCGGCGGTCGCCTGCCGAGAAGCCCTTATGCACCAGAGCCGTGTAGCCGCCCACAAAGTTGACGCCCACCTTTTTGCCCGCTGCGTCCAGCGCCTTGGCAAAATCCACGGGGTCGGCGTCCGGGCAGGCCCCCAGCAGCATGGCGATGGGGGTGACGCTGATCCGCTTGTTGATGATGGGGATGCCGTACTCGGCACTGATGTGCTCCACCGCCGGCACAAGGTTGGCCGCCTTGGTGGTGATCTTATTGTAAACTTTTTCGCAGGCCTTTTTGGGGTCCGGGTCGATGCAGTCCAGCAGGCTGATGCCCATGGTCACGGTGCGCACGTCCAGATTGTCCTGCGTGAACATCTCGATGGTTTCGAGGATGTCGCCGGTGTTCATCATGCTCATAGTTGGTTCTCCTCAGATCGTATGCATAGCGTCGAAAACTTCCTGACGGGTGAGGTTGATCTGCATCCCCATCTCCTTGGCCAGGGCGTCCACCTGGGCGTGCAGCTCCTCGTGGGAGACGTTGCACTGGGAGATGTCCACCAGCATGATCATGGCAAACATCCCCTGCAGGATGCTCTGGGTGACGTCCTCGATGTTGATGTTCCGCTCACAGCAGAGGGACGAGACCTTGGCAACGACGCCCACGGTGTCGCGGCCGATGACAGTGATAAAAGCTTTCATAATTTCCACCCTCATTTTCTGATTGTAAAACCTCTCAGGCGCTTTGCGCCAGCTCCCCTGCAAAGGGGAGCCAAGATACGAGCAGCGACGCCCCTGTCTCTCCTATCAGGAGAGGTGGCCCCGCAGGGGCCGGAGAGGTTGATTCTTTTTTAGTATAGCAGAATCCACGAATTTTTGGTACTCTTTTTGGAAAAAAGAACAGACTTCTCCCGCAAAAGAATGTCTATCGGCAAATCACGCGCAAAAAATAGTGCAAAGCCCGGCGGCATGTGTTATACTTATTTTATCGATCCCGTTAGCCAAACAAAAAGGAGAATACCGCCATGGAACAGCTTTTGAAACTTCTGGAAGACAATGCGCGGCTGCCCGTTGAGGACATTGCCACGATGCTGAATAAATCCCCCGCCGAGGTGGCGGCGATGATCGACCTGGCCCGGGCGCAGGGCATCATCAAAGGCTACAAGACCCTCGTGGATTGGGAAAAGGCCGGTGTGAACCGGGTGGAGGCCGTCATCGAGCTGAACGTCAGCCCCAAAAAGAGCCGCGGCTTTGACGAGATCGCCGCCACCATCGCCGCCTTTGACGAGGTGGAGAGCGTGCTGCTGATGAGCGGCGGGTACGACCTGCAGCTGGTCATCAAGGGCCAGACCTTCCAGGAGATCGCGCTGTTTGTGGCAAAGCGCCTGAGCCCGCTGGACGATGTGCTTTCCACCGCCACCCACTTTGTGCTGCGCACCTATAAAAAAGAGGGCCGCTTCTACCAGGACGACGAAATTGATGAAAGAGAGTGCACGGTGCTGTGATGGATTACGACAAGCTGATCGCGCCTGCCGCCAAGGCCATGCGGCCCTCCGGCATTCGCAAATTTTTCGATCTGGCCGCCGAAATGCCGGACTGCATCAGTCTGGGTGTGGGCGAGCCGGATTTCAAGACGCCCTGGGCCGTGCGGGAAGCAGGCATTGAGAGCCTGGAGCATGGCCGCACCCGCTACACCGCCAACGCGGGCTTAAAGGAGCTGCGGGCCGAGATCGCCCGCTACCTCGACCGCCGCATGGGCCTGCACTACGACCCTTTGAGCCAGATCCTGATCACCGTGGGCGGCAGTGAGGCCATTGATATGTGCATCCGGGCGCTGGTGCAGCCGGGGGACGAGGTCGTCATCCCGGAGCCCTGCTTTGTCTGCTACGAGCCCATCACCACCCTTTCGGGCGGTGTGCCGGTGCCTGTGGCCTGCCGGGAGGAGGATGAGTTCCGCCTGCGGGCCGACGCACTGAAGGCCGCCCTCACCCCCAAAATCAAGCTCCTCATCATGCCGTTCCCCAACAACCCCACCGGCGCGGTGATGGAGAAGGAGGATCTGGAGGCCGTGGCCGAGGTGCTGCGGGGCACCGACGTGATGGTGCTCTCCGATGAGATCTATGCCGAGCTGAACTACGGCCTGCGGCCCCACGTCTCCATCGCCTCGCTGCCCGGCATGGCCGAGCGCACCGTTGTGGTCAACGGCTTCTCCAAGACCTACGCCATGACGGGCTGGCGGCTGGGCTACGCCTGCGGCCCCGCGCCCATCATCAAGATCATGACCAAGATCCACCAGAGCGCCATCATGAGCGCCCCCACCACCAGCCAGTACGCCGCCATCACGGCCCTGCGGGAGTGCGACGGCGAGATCGACCGAATGCGGGACGAGTACAATATGCGCCGCCGTCTGGTGGTGCGCAGCTTCAACCAGATGGGCCTGACCTGCTTTGAGCCCCGGGGGGCGTTCTATGCCTTCCCGTCCCTCAAATCCACCGGGATGACGAGCCAGGAGTTCTGCACAAAGCTGCTGGAGCAAAAGCACGTCGCCATCATCCCCGGCGATGCCTTCGGCAGATCCGGCGAGGGGTACGCCCGCGTTTCCTATGCGTACTCGGTGGAGCATCTGCAGGAGGCGCTCAAGCGCATCCGGGAGTTTTTGAAAGAAAACGGCATCAACAGCGGCGAACAGTGAGGGGAGAAAACGCAAATGGCAACTTTGAAAAGTGTGACCGTCCTGGCCCCGGCCAAGCTGAATCTGGCGCTGGACGTGGTGGGTTTGCTGCCCAACGGCTACCACGACCTGGATATGACCATGCAGGCCATCACCCTGTATGAGCGGATCGTGCTGCGCCGCAGCAGCGGCCTGACCCTGACGCTGCCCGGCAGCCCCGTGGCCGCCAACGACTCCAACACCGCCATCAAGGCGGCGGTGGCCTTTTTCCAGTACACGGGCCTTTTGGCGGGCGTGGACATCACCATCGATAAAAATGTGCCCGTGCGGGCCGGCATGGCGGGCGGCAGCGCCGACGCGGCGGGCGTCCTCGTGGGCCTGAACGCCCTCTATGGGGCCAAGCTTTCTATGAGCGAGCTCTGTGCGCTGGGAGCAAAGATCGGCGCGGACGTGCCCTTCGCCCTCATGGGCGGCACCTGCCGGGTGCAGGGCGTGGGCGATGTGATGAAAGCCCTGCCGCCCTGCCCGGAGTGCTGGTTCACGGTGGTGATGCCGGACTACGGCGTCTCCACGCCGGAAGCTTTTGCGGCCTACGATCGGGTGGGCAGCAGCACCCACCCGGACTGCGAGGCGCAGGAAAAAGCCATCCGCGCCGAGAGTCTGGCGGGCGTCTGCGCCGCCGCCGGCAACGCGCTGGAGGAGTGCAGCGGTGCGAAAGACAACGAGGCCATCAAGGCCGCGCTGCGGGCCCACGGCGCGGTCACAGCCCTGATGACGGGCAGCGGCGCCGCCGTCTTCGGCGTGTTTGAGACGGAGCAAGCCGCCCGTGCCGCCGCTGAGGCGGTCAAGGCCCAGTGGCCGCAGGTCTACGTTGCCCAGCCCGACAAGGGCGGTGCCCGGGTGGTAAAACCCGGCTGGCTGCTGTAAAATGCAGCTGTGATCTTGGCTCCCCTACTAGGGGAGCTGCCGCCGCAGGCGGCTGAGAGGTTTTGTAAAATGCATAGACCCTCCCTCTTTTGGAGATGCTATCCCAAAGGAAGGAGGGTCTTTTTGTGCAGACCTTTTATAAAGTTTGTCTGATCCTGATGATCGTCGGCGGCATCAACTGGGGGCTGGTGGGGCTGTTCCAGTTCGATTTCGTGGGCTGGCTGCTGGGCGGCAGCAGCTCCATCTGGTCACGCATCGTGTTCACGCTGGTGGGCGTCGCGGCCATCTGCGGCATCCCCGGCCTGTTTACAGACGAAGCAGAATGAGAAAAGCGGCTCCGCGAGGGGCCGCTTTTCGCTGTGTCATTCTTCCTCCCAGCCCACCAGATCGGGCAGGGTGAGGGTCTCGTCGGAGCAGTGGGGGTTGGTGGTGCCGTGGGCCGCCAGAGAGGCCCGCTCCACCTCCCGCACGATGTCGCAGATGGCCTTGCAGTCCTCGGGCAGGTCGGTCTGGCTGCGGCCCGAATGGGTGAACAGGATCTGGCCCAGATGCCCCACCACCAGCGTCAAAGGCAGGAGCTGGGGGGCTGTTTTGTCGTAGTGGTACCCGGCGTTCCGCGCGGCCTTGAAGATCTTCTGGGCCTCAAAGCTCCAGCTCAGCAGGCCCCGGGTCTGCTCCACCCCCAGGTAGCCGTACAGCACGCCCGGTGCGTCGCAGATGACGGGGAAGGGAAACTCCGAGCCCCGGGTGGCGGCTGCCACGCTCTGGGCCGAGGAGCGCACCACGCAGGCCAGCCGCACGCCCTTCAGCGCGGGCAGGGTGCGCAGGTAGCGGGTGATATACTCCCGGGTGACGGGGTGGTCGAACCCGGGCAGAAAGATCATGCACAGGGGGCGCACACCCTCACACAGGGCGTAAAAATCGTTGCCCGGCACCGTGGGGGTGTCGTAGGTAAAGCGGGGGATGCTCGTCCCCACCAGATGATCGCTTTTCATGCCGCAATGCACGTCCTTTCCATCTCACCGAAACCTCTCAGTCTCGCATCCGCTCGCCAGCTCCCCTGGTAGGGGAGCCAAGCCGCGCTGCTGTTTTCTTGCCTCTCCTATTAGGAGAGGTGTCACCGCAGGTGACGGAGAGGTTATATAAAAAAATCCACACACCGGCCCCTCGCAGGGCCAGCGGTGGATGCAATGCTATAAAAAGATCCCGCCCGGTCGTCTGCGGTCAATCAAACCTACCCTTGCGGACAGGTGGGTGCCCTGTCTCCGGCTTCACGCTTCCTCATCGAGCCTCCATGGTCGACCCATGGCGGGGAGGTCTGCAATTCACCGGCGAACTCCGAGCTCCCGTTGAATGATTAGTAGGATCATATAAACCGCAACAAATCGAGCCGGGCAGGAAGTCTTGCCTGGTAAATTTGTCTGGAAAAGAGAGGGGAAAATCACTCGATGTCGAACTGGTCGGCCAGCCGCTTCTCAAACAGCTTGCTCACTTCCAGCAGGGTCTCGTCGTCTTCCACCACGTCCAGGTACTCGCCCTCGTCGTCCTCGCCCACGCTCAGGATGACCAGCTGGGCGTCGTCGTCCAGGTCTTCCTCGTTCTCGGCGTATTCCACAACGGCCAGATAATGCACGCCCTTATGGTCCAGCGCGTCGATCACCTCAAAGGTCACTTCGTTGCCGTCCTCGTCCTCCAGGGTCATCAGGTCGGGCTGGTATTCCTCCTCGGCGGTGGGGTTCTTGATCTCGTCTGCCATAAGTTTGTCTCCTGTATCTGTAAAAATTCCGAAAGATCCAAAATCGGGACGACAGCGGTGTTTGTGCATCCCGCTGTCTGGTACGCCTATAGTGTAGCGTTTTTTTGTCCGCTCGTCAAGATGTTTTTCGCACAGAAATTCGACCGCAAATTTTCACGCATTTTCCTCTCGCTTCTTGCGCCGGGTTATGCTATACTAAAACCTGTATGGCGTCCCATAGGCGTCCCATACAAAGGATATGACACAGGGGGCAGGTTTATGAGCAGGAGCAGCAGGTGGAACAAGGCGTGGGCGTTGGCTTTGGCGGCGCTGGCGCTGGC
>RKCM01000185.1 GCA_014858325.1 Oscillospiraceae bacterium
CAAGCGCATCTCCATCAAGGATACCCGCGGCATCATCGACGCCATCCTGAGCGGTGCCATCAACGAGGCTCCCACCAAGAAGATCCCCTACTTCGACTTTGAGGTGCCCACCGCTCTGCCCGGCGTGGACCCCGCCATCCTGGACCCCCGCGATACTTACGCCGACGCTTCCCAGTGGGAGGAGAAGGCCAAGGATCTGGCTGGCCGCTTTGTCAAGAACTTTGCAAAGTACGAGGGCAACGAGCACGGCAAGGCTCTGGTCTCCGCCGGCCCTCAGCTGTAATCTTCTGCTGAAAACCGCATAAGCAAGCCAAAACACCCGAGAGATTCGATCGAATCTCTCGGGTGTTTTTTTGTTTGCAGCTTTTTTCAGACCTTCAGGCTCTGCACCAGGCGGCCGTCGGCGCTTTCCACGGCCACGACCTCCTGCTTCATCTTCTGGTCGATCTCGCGGTACATCATGCCGTAGCGCTTGGGGGTGGTGCCCGTGAGCTTTTTGAAGGTGCGGATGAAGTGCTCGTTGGAGCGGAAGCCCGCCCGCTCCCCTGCCTCCTGCACCCGGACGCCCTGCCGCAGCAGCGCGCGGGCCTTGAGGATGCGGCAGTTGATGACGTAATCCATCAGGCTGAAGCCGGTGCCCTCCTTGAAGATGTGGCACAGGTAGTATTTGCTCATGAAGAAGACCTCAGCGATGCTCTCCACCGTGATAGGCTCCTCCAGATGCTCCTGTATGTACTCCAATATGGGCGAGACTTTATCCAGGCTGGGGTTGGTGTGGCCCTCGGCGGGCGCGCCCTGCACAAAGTGGGAAAAGCAGGTCTGCAAAAAGTTCAGCACCACCAGCATCCGCTTCATGTCGTCGCCAAACTGGTCGCCGCAAGGGGTGGAAAGCTCTTTATAATAGTCCTCCAGCTCCCGGGACTGCTGCTCGTTGAGGGTGGCCACGCGGCCGCAGGTGGCGATGCGGGCGGCAAAGTTGGTCTGCCGGGTGCTGAACTCCTGCAGCATATCCGGCGCAATGTGGAACGCGATGCAGCGGTACTCCTCATTGGCCACACTGCGGTGGAGCACCGAGCTGTCGATGAGGAAAAGCTGCCCCCGGAACAGAGGGAATACCTCCGAACCAATAAAGAAAACGCCCTCGCCTGCGATGCAGAGCACGATCTCGATGTCCTCGTGGAAATGGGGCTTATCCGTCGAGTAGGTGTCGTTTTTACTGATATGAGCTTCGTATTGGCATTGCAGCATAAAAAGGCACCTCCCATCATAATCTTAAAACAGCCTAATTTATTCCAAATGGTTCTTGTGTCTTCTATTATCCAGAATTTTTAATTTTAGCCAAGAGTCTTTCCCTGAAATCGCAACATTCATCAATTTCTTGGCAAGCAAATTCAAAAACACAACAGATGCTGCCATGGAAATTTGCATGGATTGCGATTTATTTGACGTTTTTTGCGGTGCTATTTTTAGGATTATTTACCGTAAGTTTTCGGTTCTTCCGGCATTTCCGTCGATTTTAGCGAATTGCACCAAAATTACCGTCCATTCTGCAATTTGTTTCGGGCTTATCGAGTCCGCAACATCCATCAATTTTATCCCAGTTCGGTGCAGGAAATTGAACTCAAAGCCTGATAAACTCTAAAGCACAAAGCCCACTGCGCAGAGGCTGAACCAATTTGCGGCGCGGTTTCGTTTGTTTTCCGTGCAAAAGCAGGCGAGCCGCACCCGCCGCACCGTTGTTAAGGAGTACCACAATTATGTCCCAGAATTATGATGTGATCCATTTTGAAGCCCTGGGCGAAGAGGCCAACCATCTGGCCGAAGACACCAAGGCTGCTCAGGCAAAGGGTGAACTCCCCGCCGACCTGCGCTATCTGATCGTGCCCGACACCCTGCAGGACTGGCTGGCCCAGCACCCGGACGAGGTGCTGCCTCCCCTGCTGACCATCAAGACCCACTCCCGCCCCCCGAAAGAGTGGCTGGAGGGTGAGAAGAAGAGCATCATCACCCGCAGCGCCGGTTACGACCACCTGGAGGCTCTGGCCGATGTGGCCAACATCACCTCCCTGCGCAACTACTGCGTGAACGCCGTGGCCCAGACCGCCATCAAGTTCATGTACTGCACCGCCGGCCTGCTGAACCAGTACACCGTGAACACCGCCACCTTTGAGCGCAACAAGACCAACTCCTTTATGGAGCTGGACGCACACCGTGTTGTCACCGTCTTCGGCGTGGGCAAGATCGGCAAGCGCACCTACGACCTGTGCGTGGCCAACGGCCTGACCGTGCAGGCGGTGGATGTCCGCGAGAAGGAGCTGACCAAGACCTACGGCGGCACCGTGAACTTCGTCAGCAAGGAAGATGCCATCAAGAACAGTGACATCATCATCAACACCATGAACCTGACCCGCATCGAGGACAGCGCCTTCTACAATGTGGGCTACTTCTCCTACGATTACCTCAAGCAGGCAAAGCCCGGCCTGCTCTTCATCAACGTCACCCGCGGCGAGATCGCTCCCGAGGCTGGCCTGCTGAAGCTGTACAAGGAGGGCGTCATCGGCGGCATCGGCGTGGATGTCTTCTCCAACGAGGCCATGTTCTCCAACGCTCTGCGTGAGGGCATCTCTGCCGAGAATGCCGACGTGACCGCCGGTCTGGTGATGCTGCAGATGGCCGAGAGCCACACCGCCAACATCTATGTCCAGCCCCATCAGGGCTTCAACTCCGACCTGGCTGCTGCCACTAAGGCTGCGGACGCCGTGGCGCACATGGTGGAGTGGTACCGCAACGGCGGCAAGTGCTTTGACGAGCAGCTGCCCTACTACGGTAAGAGCATCTGACCCTTTTTCCTTTTCCCCGTTCTCTTTGTCGCAAGGCCGGGAGGTGGCAGTTGCCCGGCCTTAGGATAAAACCCATAAAAAAGGAGGAAAACATTTTATGGAATTAACAATGAAAGCCGCCATTTGGCAGGTCATGGTGGACGTGTCCGTCATGGGCGCTCTGCTGCTGATCGGCGAATTCCTGCGCGCAAAAGTCAAGCTGTTCCAGAAAGTTCTGATCCCCCCTGCCGTTATCGCGGGCTTCCTGGCCCTGCTGTTCGGCCCCAAGAGCCCCGTTGAGGCTCTCCGCATCCTTCCCCTGTCCTCTTCCTTCGGTACTTATGCCAGCGTGCTGATCGTCGTGATCTTCGCTGCTACCCCCATCGGCGACAAGCCCGCCAAGGGTGCCGTGTCCGGCCCCAAGATGATGGGCATGTTCTTCAACGTCACCGGCATCGCCGTGCTGCAGTACGCCGTTGGTATGCTGCTGACCGTCGGCATCCTCACCAAGCTCTATCCCACTCTGAATGAGACCTTCGGCCTCATGATGGCTACCGGCTTCTACGGCGGCCACGGCACCGCTGCCGCTGTCGGCGCTGCTCTGGAAGAGATGGGCATCGAGAACATGACCGACCTGGGCAACACCTGCGCTACCATCGGTATCGTGGGCGGCATCATCACTGGTATGATCATCATCAACTGGGGCACCCGTAAGGGCTACGGCCACTACGTTGAGAACCCCAAGGAGCTGCCCATTGAGATGCGCACCGGCCTGGTTCCCCCGGAAAAGCAGAAGCCCTGCTCCAAGGGCACCGTGGCAGGCATCTGCCTGGACAACCTGGGCTTCCATCTGGGCATCGTTATGGCCGCCTGCTGGGCCGGCTATGCCGCTTCCAAGTGGTTTGCAAGCTTCACCCTGAACACCTTCAACTACAAGGTCTCCATCCCTGAGTTCTGCCTGTCCCTGATCGCAGGCCTGATCGTCAACACCCTGCTGAACAAGTCCGGCGCCGACAAGTACGTGGACCGCGGCACGGTCCAGCGCATCCAGGGCACCGCTACCGACTTCTTGATGATCTCCGGCATCGGCTCCCTGAACCTGGGCGTTGTTATGACCTTCGCCGTTCCTCTGATCGTTGTCTGCGCAGCAGGCTTCATCATCAACTGGTTCTGGTTCATCGTCGTTGGCGGCAAGTCCAGCGAGGAAGACTGGTTCGAGCGCAACATGATGGTCTGGGGCCATGCGACCGGCGTCGCCGCTACCGGCGTTCTGCTGCAGCGCGTGGTTGACCCCGAGATGAAGAGCCGCGGCATTGAGGACTCCGGCGTGGCCGATATCTTCAACCGTCCCATCATCATCGGCCTGCAGGTCATTCCTCCCATGGTCATCACCGCTATGGGCACCACGGGTTCCTGGCTCGTCACCGGCGTGTGCTTCGCCATCGTGGCTGTCATGTGGATCGTCGCTTACGTGACCAAGGGCTGGGTCCCCGGCCGTCAGCTGAAGAAGTATCGCTGAGGCCTGAACCCTTAGCGGAGGTTCTTCTTCCCGCTTGAATGCTCACTCTCAGCCCCCTTCCCGCATTCTTCTTTACTTTTTCAGTATATTTGCCACCAAGAGCGCTGTGCGTCCCCAAAGATGCACAGCGCTCTTTGGCATTCTCGCATTTTCTGCGCCCCCCCCGTTGTTTTTGTGCTGCTTCCGCGTTGCACAGAAGCCCCTGCTTGTGTTATACTGGGTTCAAAGCTTTTTGAGGGGGGACTCTGCCATGAAGCCGCAGACCGTCAACGATTATTTCAAGCAGCATTGGGGCCGAGCGGCGCTGTTTGCGCTGTTCACGCTGGGCGTATCGTTTTTCGCACCGCTGAAAAGTTTCCAGCTGAAATGGCTCATCGACTCCCGCTCCATGGGGGAAGCGCTGGGCTACATCGGCCTTGTGTTCGCCATCACCTTCACCAGCTGGTTCTTTGAGCGGCTCAGCCGCCGCAGCTTTACCAAACTAGCCTGCAAAGCCGTGGAGCAGGTGCGCTGCCGCATCATGGAGCAGCTTTTGCACCGCTCCGTCGCGCAGTACAACGCTGAGGGCGACGCAGCGTACATTTCCCTGCTCACCACCGACCTGCGCACCCTCTACGACGACTACTATATGTCTCTGTTCAACCTCGTGTTCTGGGGCGGCATCATGCTGTGTGCACTGGGAATGTACCTCTACATCAGCCCCGTGATGCTGGCGGCGATCTTGCTGGTGACCATCCCGCCGCTGGTGCTGCCCCGCCGGATGAACGAGCGGCTGAAGGCGACGCGGGATGCTTTCAGCCTGAAAATGGCCGATTATACCCAGCAGCTGAAAGAACTGCTGGGCGGCTTTGAGGTCATCCGGGGCTTTCTGCGCGAGGACGCTTACGCCGCCCGCCACAAAGACGCAGCCCGGCAGGCCAGAGAGAGCGAGCTGGGCTACCAGCAGAGCCTCAACGCCATGGTAGTGAACACCTCCCTCATCAGCAACCTCATCTTCCCGGTGGTGATGCTGGTGGGCCTGTTCCTCGCTTTCAGCGGTAAGCTGACCATAGGCACCGTATCCACCGCCGCCAGCATGGCAAACTTCGTCATCTCCCCCTGCCACCAGATCGCCCAGTGCTGGGCGAAAGTCAAATCCTCCAAAGGCATCCGCCAGCGGCTGGAAGCCGCCATGGCCGCGCCGAAAGAAGCGGAAACAGGCGAAGCCATCGGCAAAATCGAGCGCGTCATTTGTAGAAACGCGGGCTTTGCTTACCCCGGCGCGGCAGCACCCGTGCTGCGGGACGCGACACTGGAAGTTTCCGGCACCCAGAAAGTGGCCCTTGTGGGCGAAAGCGGCTGCGGCAAATCCACGCTGGCAAAGCTGTTGTTCCAGTATTACCCGGATTACACCGGCGATATCCTCTTTAACGGCAGACAGGTGCGCCACATCGACCGCCGCGCCTTCTACGGGCGGGTGGGGTACATCGCCCAAACTGCGACCATTTTCAACGACACCCTGCGCCATAACATCTGCCTGCTGGAAGACTTTTCGGACGAGCAGCTGGCCCACGCCGTCGCGGCAGCAGGCTTGGCCGACTGGGTAGCAACGCTCCCCGAGGGCCTTGACACGGTGTTGAGCGAGAACGGCAAAAATCTTTCCGGCGGCCAGCGCCAGCGCATCGGCATCGCCCGGCTGGCCCTGCGCAAATACGATCTCATCATCGCCGACGAGATCACTGCCAGTCTTGACCCCGAGACCAGCGCCCAGGTGATGCAGAACCTGCTCTCCATGCCCTGCATGGTGGTGGCCATCACCCACGACACCAGCGGGGCATTTATGCAGGAATTTGATAAAATCTACCGCGTCGAAAACGGCGTGGTGAGCGCAGCGTAAAAAGCCAAAAACCCGCACAGCTTCTGCGAAACCGTGCGGGTTTTTGTTGTTTTTTGTCAAGCCATCCGCTTACTTTGCCGCCTCAAATTCGGCTTCGATCTCCGCCGAGGGGGCGGGGGTGACGAGGCTGACGACGACGCAGACGGCGAGGGAGGTAAGGAAGGCGGGCAGCAGCTCATAGATGCCGAAGACGCCGCCCAGCGGGCTGACGAGGTACTTCCAGACAAAGACCATCAGACCGCCCGAGAGCATCCCGGCCAGAGCGCCCTGCCAGTTGCAGCGCTTCCAGAACAGGGCGCAGAGCACCACCGCGCCGTAGGAGCCGCCAAACCCGGCCCAGGCAAAGCTGACGATGCCGAAGACGCTGGAGTTGGGGTCGCGGGCCAGCACCACGCCCACGACACTGACGCAGACGATGGTGAGGCGGGCCGCGAGAAGGCTCTGCTTTTCGGTGAGCTTCAAGTGCGCGAACTCCTGCAGAATGTTCTGGGAGACACTGGAGGCTGCCGCCAGCATCTGGCTGTCGGCAGTGGACATGGTGGCGGCCAGGATGCCCGCCAGAATGAGACCTGCCAGAACAGCCGCCAGCGGCCCGTGGGCACTGATGAGGCTGGCGATGCGGACGATGATGGTCTCGCTGGAAGAGCCG
>RKCM01000144.1 GCA_014858325.1 Oscillospiraceae bacterium
CGCCGCCACTACAGCGCGGACAACTGCTGCATCACCCTGTACGGCAACCTGAATATGGGCGATGCGCTGGAGTTTCTGGACAAAGAATACCTCTCCAAGATGCCCAAGGGCACCAGCCGCCCCCGCCTGACAGTGCAGGACCCGCAGAAGGGCGTGCGGGTGAAGCTGCCCTACTACACCGAAAAGCCGGAGCCCCATGAGGTGCAGTGTGCGCTGGCCTGGTACACCGGGGACTTTGCAGACCGGGAGCGGCAGCTGGGCGTGGAAATTCTGCTGGACGCCCTGCTGGGCACCAACCAATCGCCCCTGAAGGCGGCGCTGCTGGCGGAAAAGCTGGGCGCGGACATCGACCTTGGCTTTGACGACAGCACTTTGCAGCCCACGCTGGAGCTGGTGCTGCGGGGCGCCACCGAGGAGAGCGCGGAGAAGTTTGCCGCCGCCGTCCACAGGGCGGTGAAGAAGCTGGCGGAAGAGGGCATCCCGAAGGAGCTGCTGCTGGCCAGCCTGAACGCCATGGAGTTTGCCTCGCTGGAGCGGCCCGGCTCCATCCCGGACGGCGTGCTGGACGCCATCCACGCTTCCACGGGCTGGCTGCACACCGGAGACCCGGCACTGCTGCTCCACACCGACAAGCTGTTTGCTTCCCTGCGGGAAAAGCTCTCCGCCGACTGGTTCGATCGGCTGCTGGCGGAGCTGTTCGGAGCCGAGCCGGTAGAGGTGGTGCAGGTGCCGACCCTGCCCAAGAAGGAGGAAGAGGAGGCTGCCCCCGCCCGCACCGACGGCAAGCTGGTGGTGGCCCACCCGCTGACCGTGGCCGACCTGGGCAGCGGGGCCAAGAGCGCCGCCGGCGAGGAAGAAATGCTGGCCGGGGCGACCCTGCTGACCCACCCCTCGGCGGGCAGCACCTATCTGAATTTTTACTACGACCTGGGCGAGTGCACCCCGGAAGAGGTGCAGTATCTCGACCTGCTGACGGATATTCTGGACGAGCTGGATACCCCGGAGCACACGGCCCGGGAGCTGCAGACCCAGCGCGCCACCTGGCTGGGCAACAGCACGGCAGCGCTGAGCTTCTGGACCGGGCGGCAGGCGGGCAGCCCCTGCCACGCCAAGCTGAGTTTGAGCCTGAGCCTGCTGGAGCGAAATCTGGACAAGGCCATTGCGCTGGGCGGTGAGTACCTCTACAAGACCTGCCTGACCGGCCCCAAGGCCGAGGAGGCTTTTGCCCGGGTGCTGAGCCAGCAGAAGCTGAACATGGAGCAGCAGTTCATCCAGCAGGGCAACAGCTACGCGGCCATCCGGGCCGGGGCCCACTTTACGGTGGAGAACGCGCTGGCCGAGCGGGTGAGCGGCGTGACGGCTTACCATTTCCTGTGCGGGCTGCTGGAACAGGGCGACTGGGCCGCCATGGGCCAAAAGCTGGAGGCAGTGCGGGAAAAGGTGCTGGACCATGCAGCCCTGACCGTGAGCCTGCACGGCAGCGAGGAAGCGGCGGACAAACTGCGTGCCCTGCTGCCCGGCAGCGCCTTTGCTGCCCAGGGCCGCACCGCCGCCAAGCCCTACACCGAGGTGCTGACCGCCCCGGTGAACGAGGCTTTCATCATTGAGGGCGGGGTGAACTACGACCTGCTGGTGTGGCCCATGGCGCGGCAGGCAGACCGCAAGGTGCTGGCCCGGGTGATGAGCTACGAATACCTGTGGCACCACATCCGGGAAGTGGGCGGCGCTTACGGCACCGGGATGCTGACCGCCGACGGCGTGGAATACCTGTACACCTACCGGGACCCCCACCTGACCGAAAGCTACGACACCTTTGCAAAGGGCCCGGCGGAGCTGGCGGCCCGGGAGTACACCGAGAAAGACCTGAACGAGTTCATCGTGGGGACGGTGGCCAAGCTGGACACCCCCCGCAAGCCCCGGGCCGAGGCCAAGGAGCTGGACCGCCGGTATTTCTGCGGCATCACGGCGGAGATGATGGCGGCGGACCGCAAGGCCCTGTGCGCCGTGGACGCCGACACCCTGAAAGCCCAGGCGGCCGACCTGCCCGCCCGGATGGCGCAGGGTGTGCAGGTGGTCTTTGGCAGCAAGGAGGCCGTGGAGGCCGCCAAAGAACGGTTTGACCGGGTGGAGACTCTGTAAAAAGGCTTTGCAATCATACAAAGAGGAATGCGCTTTTTTCGGCGCAGAAATCGAGCGAAAACGAACGACGCGATCCCCCTGTTTGTGGAAAAGAACACAGACAGGGGGATTTTTGCGGCTATAAATTATACAAATAGGAACTTTGTATTGAAATAATGCTAAAAGTTGCGGAAAAGGCCGGGGTGTCGGGGGAGAAAAAACCATGGTATCCTTTTGCCAAGCCCAGAAGGAAAGGAGGCAAGGCCCATGGGGCAGACCAAGGCACAGCGGGAGGCGGCGGGGCTCGCCAGCTTACACCGGGCGACCGACACCCTGAGCACCCTGCTGGCACAGGAGGTGAAAGAACTGAACGCCCGGCAGAAGGCGGCCAAGAAAAACGGCAGCCCGGACGCGGGGCTGATGAAGGGACTGAAGGAGGCCACAGCCGTGCTGAAAGATCTGGCGGCGGTGGCGAAGAGCCTGAACGACCAGGGGACCGAGACGGAAGGAGCCCAGACCGGCGTGGTGCTGATGCCCGTCATCCGGGGAAAGGAGGAAACGCAATGAGCGGGAAAGCAGCGGTGATCTGGAGGCCCCAGCCCAGACAGCTGGAATTTATGAGCCGCCCGGAGCCGGAGGCACTGTACGGCGGGGCGGCCGGAGGCGGCAAGAGCGATGCGCTGGTGATCGAGGCGCTGCGGCAGGTGGAGATCCCCCATTACCGGGGACTCATCCTCCGCAAGACCTACCCCCAGCTCTCCGACCTGGTGGACAAGAGCCAGCGGTACTACCGCCGGGCCTACCCCGGAGCCCAGTACAACGCCACCAGCCATGTGTGGGTGTTCCCCAGCGGGGCGAAGATCTACTTTGGCTCCATGCAGTTTACCAAGGACCGCACCAACTACCAGGGCAAGGCCTTCGATTTCATCGGGTTTGACGAGCTGACCCATTTTGAGTGGGAAGAGTACAGCTACATGATGAGCCGCAACCGCCCCACAGGCCCCGGCACCCGGGTGTACCTGCGGGCCACCACCAACCCCGGCGGGGTGGGACACGGCTGGGTGAAGGCGCGGTTCATCACCCCGGCGCCGCCCGGCACGCCGATCGTGGAGCAGTTCCCGGTGAAGCTGCCGGACGGCACCCAAAAAGTGCTGGAGCGGGCCCGGGTGTTCATCCCCTCCAGCGTGTTTGACAACCCGGCCCTGCTGGGCAACGACCCGGGGTATCTGGCCGCGCTGGCCAGCTTGCCCGAGGCGGAAAAGCAGGCCCTGCTGTACGGCAGCTGGGACAGTTTTTCGGGGCAGGTGTTCACCGAATGGCGGAACGACCCGGACCACTACGAAGACCAGCGGTGGACCCACGTGATCAAGCCTTTCCGCATCCCGGGGCACTGGAAGATCTGGCGGGGATACGATTTCGGCTTCTCGAAGCCCTTCTCCGTAGGGTGGTACGCGGCGGACGAAGAAGGACGGCTGTACCGCATCAAGGAGCTGTACGGCTGCACGGGGCGGCCCAACGAGGGGCTGAAAATCGACCCGGTGGAGCAGGCACGGCGCATCCGGGAGGCAGAGCAGAACGACCCGCTGCTGAAAGGGCGGGTGATTTTGGGAGTGGCGGACCCGGCCATCTTTGACGAGAGCCGGGGCGAGAGCATCGCGGCCATGATGGAGCGGGGACCGCATTTTTTGCACTGGACGCCGGGCGACCACACGCGGCTTGCGGGGAAGATGCAGTTCCACTACCGGCTGGCCTTTGACGGGGAGGGACGGCCCATGTTTCAGGTTTTCAACACCTGCAGGCATTTCATCCGCACCATCCCCAATCTGGTGTACGACGAGAGCAATGTGGAGGACATCGACACAAGGCAGGAGGACCACATCTACGACGAGTGCCGCTATGTGCTGATGCGCAGCCCCCTCTCGCCGCCCCAGCGGGCCGAGCTGCCGCCCCGGGGAGACGACCCGCTGGACCAGAGAAAGCGGGCGAGGGTCTATCGAGTTTAACCCTCTCAGGCGCTTCGCGCCAGCTCCCCCGAAGGGGGAGCCCTTGGCAAAGAGGGCAAGTTTGTGGGAATTTACGAAAGGAGCATTATGAACGAATCAGACGATAAGATGCCCATTGGCGCGGAGGAGGTGGCCGAGGCAGCGCAGACCTTGCAGCGCTACAAGGCGGGCAAGGCGGCGCTGGACCAGAGGCTCATCGACAACGAGCTGTGGTTCCGCATGGGACACTGGAAAAACTACCGCAACCCCATGATGGAGGGCAAACCCCAGCCCGCCAGCGGGTGGCTGTTCAACTCCATCGCCAACAAGCACGCCGACGCCATGGACAACTACCCGGCCCCCAACGTGCTGCCCCGGGCGGCGGACGACGAGGCCACGGCCCGGGCGCTCTCCAGCGTTTTGCCCGTGGTGCTGGAGCAGGCCGACTACGAGCAGGTGTACAGCGACAGCTGGTGGCGCAAGCTCAAGCAGGGCACCGGGGTGAAGGGCGTGTTCTGGGACCCGGAACAGCGGGGCGGCGTGGGCGAGATCAGCATCCGGCCCATGAACCTGCTGATGCTGTACTGGGAGCCGGGAGTGGCGGACATTCAGGCATCGCCCCACTTTTTCTCGCTGAGTCTGGAGGACACCAAGCAGCTGGAGGCCCGCTGGCCCCAGCTGGCGGGGCACACGGCCAATGTGACGGACGTGCCCCAGTACCTCCACGACGGCGGGCTGGATGTGAGCACCAAGAGCGTGGTGGTGGACTGGTATTACAAAAAGCCGGGCCCCGACGGGAAACTGCGGCTGCACTACTGCAAATACTGCAACGGCGTTGTCCTCTATGCCAGCGAGAACGACCCGGCGCTTGCTCAGCGGGGCTTTTACGACCACGGCAAGTATCCCTTTGTGTTCGACCCGCTGTTTGTGGAGGAGGACAGCCCGGCGGGCTTTGGGTACATCGATGTGATGAAGGAGTGCCAGACCGCCATCGACCGCATGAACCACGCCATGGACGAAAACGTGCTGCTGGCGGCAAAGCAGCGGTACCTGCTGAGCGACACGGCAGGGGTGAACGAGGAGGAACTGGCCGACCTTGGCCGGGACATCGTGCACGTGGCGGGGCGGCTGGGAGAGGACAGCTTCCGGCCATTGCAGACGGCGGGGCTGCAGGGCAACAGCCTGAGCTACCGCAACAGCCGCATCGAGGAGCTGAAGGAGATCAGCGGCAACCGGGATATGACCCAGGGCGGCACGGCGGGCGGCGTGACGGCGGCTTCGGCCATTGCGGCTTTGCAGGAGGCGGGCTCCAAGCTCAGCCGTGATATGCTGAAAAGCGCCTACCGGGCCTTTGCCAAGGAGTGTTACCTCATCATCGACCTGATGCGGCAGTTCTACGACGAGGAGCGGATCTTCCGCATCGCGGGGCCTACCGGGGGCAGCGAGTTCGTAGCGTTTTCGGGACAGGCGCTGCGGGCGCAGCCGGGCCGGACGCTGGCGGGCGTGGAGCTGGGCAGCCGGGAACCCATCTTTGACATCGTGGTGAGCGCGGAGAAAAAGAGCACCTTCAGCCGTCTTTCCCAGAACGAGACGGCCAAGGAGTGCTACCGGCTGGGCTTCTTTGCGCCCCAGAACGCGGACGCGGCGTTGGCGGCGCTGGACATGATGGATTTTGAGGGCATTGAAAAGGTGCGCCAGCGGGTGCGGCAGAACGGCACGCTGGCCCGGCAGCTGGCGGAGACTCAGACCCGGCTGGCCCAGCAGACCCAAGGACAGAAGCTGAGCGGGCCGGAGGAAAATTTGAGCACAAGAGCGATGGCGAGAGGAGTGATGAGATGATTCGAGTGAACTACACCGAGATGGACAGCGCGGGCGGACCGACCCTGCGCCTGGAAGCACGGGGCCACGCGGGCTATGCGCCCGCCGGGCAGGACATCGTGTGCGCCGGGGCCAGCACCCTGATGCAGACGCTGGCGTATCTGCTGGCGGGCGAGGAGAACGCCCACAGCGACGTCTGGGACGAGGAGGACGGCCCGCGCCTGGCCGTGACGGCGGGTACGCCCCGCAGCCCGTGGGTGGAAGGCGCCTTCGCCTTTGCGAAAGCGGGCTTTGCCCTGCTGGCCGAGCGTTACCCCGACCATGTGCGTTTTGCCGATTTGAGCGCACGGGGCGAACAGAGCATGGTAGACCTGCAGCTGTTTGCCGAGGGGGGCGAGGGCGCAGAAGGCGGAGCCGAAGGGCCTGCTCTGAGCCGCGCCCAACAGCAGCAGGCGGTGGCGGCGGGCACGATGCAGCCGGAGAAGACCGAACGGACCGAACAAGCCGGAGGGGCGGAAGCATCCGCCCCGGAAAAAACGGCCGGGGAAAAGCCCAAAGCAGAGCTGCCCCAGCCGCCGAAACTGCCGCCGCTGCCCAAGCTGCCGCCCAAGGGGGTGAGCGTGGTGCAGAGCCTGCACGCCCGCTGGGCGGCAGAGGAAGCGATGCTGCGGCGGGAGGTGCCGGGTTTTGCGCTGAAAGAGGAGCTGCGGGACCCCGAGATGCGTCGGTTGATGCAGCTGCCCGGGATGCGGATGGCGGACGCCTACCGCCTGACCCACTACAACGACGCGCTGCGCCGGACGGCCCGGGCCGTGGAGCAGGGCGTGGTGGAGCGCATCCAGCAG
>RKCM01000226.1 GCA_014858325.1 Oscillospiraceae bacterium
TGTTGCAAAGAAGCTGTTTGATGAGATCAGCCCCAAGTACGCTGACCGCAACGGCGGCTACACCCGCATCATCAAGATCGGCGCTCGCCGCGGCGACGCAGCTGAGATGGCAGTTCTGGAGCTCGTCTAATCGACTCGGACTGTAACAACAGTTTTTCAACGCTCTCTCCCCTATGGGGAGGGGGCGTTTTTGTGTTGCAGAAAGTTCACGGAATGGCTCTTGGAATCCGCCGCCCTGCGTGCTATACTTAATACTGTATCCGTTTGCCCATTTTGGGGCGAGAGGAGGGAAACGGGATGAAGAAACTGCGACGCCTGCTGGCTGCGTGCGCCCTGCTGGCCCTGCTGCTGACGGGCTGCAGCGTGCCCCTGCCGGAGAACCGGCAGGTGGAGGACCTGCTCCGCGCGCCCCGTCTGGCGGGCGATTACGGCGACATCCAGACCGCCCTCAACGACCGGCTGGGGGAGAGCGCCCAGCTGAAATATCCGCTGCAGGGCGAGCTGCTTTCCCCCTTTGTGCTGGCCGATCTGGACGGCGACGGGGAGCAGGACGCAGCGGTGCTTTACACCACTGCCCAGAGCACCAACGTCTGCCTTGCCATCCTGCAAAAGGATGGCAGCGGGGTCTGGCAGGTGCGCCAGACCATGGAGGGCCTGGCCGACGCGGTGGACACCGTCCGGCTGGCACAATTGCAGACGGGCGGGGCCACCCAGGTGGTGGTGGGCTACGTTGCCTCGCAGGGGGACCACTATCTGGCTGTCTACTCCTATGCAGGCGGGCAGCTGGAGGCCATTCTGGAGCAGCCCTACGAGCAGTACCTGGTGGAGGACATTACGGGCGGGGGCAATCAGGACCTGATCCTGATGTCCACGCTGGAGGACGGCGGCGTACAGATCGAGCTGCTGACCGTCGATAAAGAGGGCAGTTTCCAACAGGTGGCGGCCATGGGCCTTTCGGCAGATAAGTTCTCCGGCTGTGCGGCTGTGACCGCGGGCACCGGGGCCGATGGGCTGCATTACCTCGTGCTGGACGGCTGGACCGGCATTTCCGGCAACAATCTGGCGACGGTGCTGCTCCGTTTTGATGAGGAGAGCCAGCAGATGGTACCGGCCAGACAGATCAACACCCAGGAGCTGTACAACCAGTCGCTGCGGAACGTGCCCGGGCTGATCAGCCGGGACCTGGACGGCGACGGGACGGTGGAGATCCCCACCCAGCCCGACGAAGCGGGCCTGCTGAACATGAGCCAGAGCCGACGGATGGATTTCATCGTCTGGATGGATTACACCAGCCCCCAGCCCAAAAAGAGCTTTGGCATCCTGGACGAAGAGACCAACTGCTACATCGAGCTCCCCATGGAGTGGGAGGGCAACCTGAAGCTGACCGACAGCGAGGAGGTGGAGGGGGCCGTGGAGCTGCGCACCGTGGACGAAGACCAGCTGGTGCTCACGTTGCGGCTGGTGCGCTCCAGCGTCAGCGATAAGGATTGGACGCGGCTGGGCGTGGTGGCGTCCCGCCAGATGCAGGCCAAACTGGGGCCGGGGATCGTCATTGAAGATGAGACGTATCGGCTGTCGCGGTCGCTGTATCGGCTGAACTAAACCAACCCTCTCAGTCTGCGCTTTCGCGCAGCCAGCTCCCCCGAAGGGGGAGCCCTTGGCAAAACGGGAAAGCCTGCGCAGGACGAGAAACACGATAGAAATGGAGGACTTGCAATGGTCAAGGTTCTGGTAGTAGAAGACGAGACCAGCATCCGCGAGATGATCGCGCTGAACCTGCGGCGGGCGGGGATGGAGGCTGTGGAGGCCGACAGCGCCGAGGCCGCCCTGCCCCTGCTGGAACAGAAGCCCGGCTGCGACGCGGCCATTCTGGACGTGATGCTGCCCGGCATGAACGGCTTCTCGCTCTGCGAGACCATCCGCCGCACCGACCAGAAGATCGGCATCATCATCCTCAGCGCCAAAGGGCAGGAGCAGGATAAGATCAAGGGCCTTTCCATCGGCGCCGACGACTATATGACCAAGCCCTTCAGCGTCAGCGAACTGCTGGCCCGGGTCGGTGCCCTCTGCCGCCGGGTGGGCCGCTCGGCCGGAGGGGAGGAGAAGGGGAGCACCCCCTCCTCCCTCGTCAGCGGCAGCTTTGTGCTGGACGAGAACCGCCGGGTGCTGCTCAAGGCAGGCAAGTCCATTGAGCTGACGCAGGTGGAGTTCCAGATCATGGAGCTGTTTTTCCGCAACCCCGGCGTGGCGCTGGTGCGGGAAAAGATCCTGAAGGGCGTGTGGGGCGAAAACTATTTTGGTGATGTGAAGATCGTGGATGTGAACATCCGCCGCCTGCGCATGAAGGTGGAGGACGAGCCCAGCCACCCCGCCCATATCCTGACGGTGTGGGGCTACGGCTATCGGTGGGAGGAATAAAGAGGATGCGGAGTGGGATCACCCGCCGCTGGCTGCGGGGCAACCTGCTGCTGACGGTGCTGCTGGTGGTGCTGGTGGAGGCCATGTTCCTGTACAGCTACACCCGCAGCTACTACAATGGCGTGCAGCAGACCATGATGCGGCGCTTTTCCTCCATCAGCGGCCAGCTGAAAATGTACACCGGCGATACGGCGCAAAAAGCCGCCGCCAGCCGCAGTGTGGCCCTCCGCCGGATGGTGGAGCAGTTTTCCGATAAGGATAAATTCGAGTTTATGCTGCTGGACAGCTACGGCGGCGTCATCGCCTCGTCCAGCGGCACCGACGCCGAGAGCATCGTCACCGCCAAGGACTTTGCGGATGCGCAGGATGCGCCGGACGGCGTGGGTGTGGCCATCTACCACACCGCCAGCGGCGAGCCCGTGATGTCGGTGTGCAGCCTTGTGCCCTACGCTGCCGAGGACGTGGCCGCCATGCGGCTGGTGACGAGCCTTTCCCTTGTGGGGCGGCAGCTGAAAAACGCCATCCTCGTCAGTCTGGTGGTGGTGGCGGCCATCCTGGCCTTTACCGTGACATCGGGCCTTTACTTTGTGCGCAGCATCGTGGTGCCGCTGGGGCAGGTGGAGCGCACCGCCGCCGGCATCGCCCGGGGAGAGCTGGACGTCCGCCTGCCGGTGCGGGGCGACCAGCGGGACGAGGTGGACCGGCTCCGGGGTACCATCAACCAGATGGCCGAGGGGCTGGAAGAGACCGAAAAGATGAAGAATGAGTTCATCAGCTCGGTCTCCCATGAGCTGCGCACCCCGCTGACCTCCATCCGGGGCTGGGTGGAGACCCTGCGCTCGCTGGACGACCCGGCGGACGAAAACTACCGCAAGGGGCTGGAGATCATCAACAACGAGACGGCCCGGCTCTACAACATGGTGGAGGAGCTGCTGGATTTCAGCCGCCTGCAAAATGGGCGCATCCAGATGCACAACCGCCCCCTCGATCTGGTGGCGGAGCTGACCGATGCGGTGCTCTTCTGCGAGGCCCGCATCCAGCGGGAGGGGCTCATCCTCTCCTACGCGGAGCCCGAGGAGATGATCCCCGTCTACGCCGACCCCGACCGCCTGCGGCAGGTGTTCATCAACATCCTGGACAACGCCATCAAGTATTCGGCCCCCGGCGGGCGGATCACCGTCAAGCTCTGGAAGGGCGAGTACAAGGCCTTTGTGGAGATCCTCGATCAGGGCCGGGGCATCCCGCCCGAGGACCTGGAAAACGTGAAGACCAAGTTCTACAAGGGCAGCAACGCCGTCCGGGGCAGCGGCATCGGGCTGGCGCTGGTGGATTCCATCATGACGGCGCTGGACGGCACCTTTGATATCCAGAGTACGCTGGGAAGAGGTACGGTGGTCACATTGGGACTGCCGCTTTATCAGAAATAGACAAACAGGAGAACTCCATGAATCGACCCAAAACCGAACGTTTTAAGACCAGTGTGGGCGGACAGGCCCTGATGGAAGGCATCATGATGCGGGGCCCGCAGAAGATCTGTGTCGCGGTCCGCAAGCCAGACGGCACCATTGAAACCAAACTGGAAGAGGTGCCCCACCATGGCATCTGGACCAAGATCCCCCTCGTGCGCGGGGCCATCTCGATGATCGAGAGCCTGATTCTGGGCTACCGCTATATGATGTATTCCGCACAGGTGAGCATGGGCGACGACTACGACGCCGAAGCCGAGGAATCGGCCTTTGAAAAATGGGTGGGCGACCATCTGGGCAAACAGGCCGAGGATGTCCTGCTGGCAGCGGCGGCAGTGCTGGGCGGTCTGTTCGCCATTTTGCTGTTCACCGTGCTGCCTACGGTGCTGGTGGGCGGGCTGAACCGTCTGCTGCCGCTGGGCCGCTGGGGCAAGGTGATCTTGGAAGCGGTGCTGAAGGTGGCCATCTTCCTCACCTACATGGTAGCCATCTCCAAGATGAAGGAGATCCACCGGGTGTTCGAGTACCACGGGGCCGAGCATAAGACCATCGCCTGCTACGAGGCGGGGGAGACGCTGACCGTGGAGAACGTCCGCAAGTACACCCGGTTCCACCCCCGGTGCGGCACCAGCTTTTTGATCCTGGTGGTCATCGTCAGCGTATTTTTGTACAGCGTGCTGCCCTGGAGCAGCACCGGGCTGCGGGTGCTGTTCAAGCTGCTGCTGCTGCCCCTCGTGATGGGCATCAGCTACGAGCTGCTGAAATGGTGCGGCCGCTCGGACAACCTCGCCACCCGCATCATCCGTCAGCCGGGCATCTGGGTGCAGCATCTGACGGTGTTTGAGCCCGATGACAGCATGATCGAGGTGGCCATTGCGGCCGTGACCCCCGTGCTGCCCGAGGACCCGGAGGACGGCCGATGGTAAACGAAGCGATGCAGCCCCGGGAGGCGCTGCGGGAGGTGGAGCGCCGCCTTGCCGCGGCCGGGTGCCCGGACGCAGACTTTGATGCGCGGGAGCTTTTCCGTCTTGCTGCGGGCCGGGACGTGCGGCTCAGCGACCGCCCCCTCTCTGCCGAGGAGGCCGACCGGCTGGAGGCCCTGACCGCCCGGCGGGAAGGGCGGGAACCGCTGCAGTACCTTTGCGGCACCTGGCCCTTTTTGGATTTTGAGCTAGCCGTGGGCCCCGGCGTCCTCTGCCCAAGAGCAGATACCGAGATCGTGGCCGAAACGGCGGCAGAGATGCTGCAGGGGATCGAACACCCGAAGGTGCTGGACCTCTGCGCGGGCACGGGCTGCCTGGGGCTTGGCGTCAAGCGCTTCTGCCCGGCGGCGGAGGTGACCTGCGTGGAGAAGAGCCCCGAGGCTTTCCCGTATCTGGAAAAGAACGCCCGACTGGCCCTGAAGCAGAACATCCGCAACGGCACCGAGAATGTGCTGGAAGGGTCTGCTTTTGAGGAAGAAGAAGCGCCGCAGTTTGACTGGGGCCCGGCCCTGAACGCCTTGAAAGCCAAGGCAGCGCCCGCTTACAGTGTCCGGCCGGTGCAGGGAGATCTCTTTGCCTACTGGCAGAGCCTGCCGGAGGGGAGCCTGGACCTCGTCGTGTCCAACCCCCCGTACCTGACCGCCGAGGAGATGCAGCAATTGCAGCCCGAAGTGGCCCGGGAGCCTGCCATGGCGCTGGAAGCCGGGGAGGATGGGCTGGTGTTTTACCGGGCGCTGGCGCAGCACTACCGGGCGGCCCTGCGCCCCGGCGGCGCACTGGTGCTGGAGATCGGCTGGCAGCAGCGCCGGGCTGTGACGGCCCTGCTGGCGGAAAACGGCTGGCGGGACATCGAATGCCGGAAAGACTACGGCGGCAACGATCGATGCGTTATTGCGAGAAGGTAAACGGGCTCGCCCTCTCCGTCACCTGCGGTGACACCTCTCCCAAAGGGAGAGGCAAGAACCCAACCGGGAACGACTTGGCTCTCCCTCTGGGAGAGCTGGACGCGTAAGCGGCCTGAGAGGGCGAGGACGCTAAAAATATTTGTCTAATTCAAACAACTTCCTGTTGTAATATCTGGAATCTGTGGTATACTAAAGGAGAAAGAGAACGGAAGCCCCCCTGTGAGGCGGGTTTGGACAGCAAAGGAGCAAAACTATGGCTAAAAATCAGAACAATGCGGTGGCCCCGGCCACCCAGAAGACCGAGCCGAGCGCCAAGAAGGATGCGCTGGCCACGGCGCTGGCCCAGATCGAAAAGCAGTTCGGCAAGGGCGCGATCATGAAGTTGGGCGACAACACCGCCATGCAGGTGGACGCCATCTCCACCGGCAGCCTGGGACTGGATCTGGCGCTGGGCGTGGGCGGCGTGCCCCGCGGCCGTATCATCGAGGTGTTCGGACCCGAATCCAGCGGTAAGACCACGCTGGCTCTGCACATCCTGGCCGAGGCCCAGAAAAAGGGCGGCGAGGTGGCCTTCATCGACGTGGAGCACGCACTGGACCCGGCCTACGCCGAGGCACTGGGCGTGAACATCGACGAGCTGCTGGTCAGCCAGCCGGACACCGGCGAGCAGGCCATGGAGATCTGCGAGGCACTGGTGCGCTCCGGCGCCATCGATGCCATCGTGGTGGACTCGGTGGCCGCCATGGTGCCCCGCGCCGAGATCGAGGGCGAGATGGGCGACAGCCATGTGGGCCTGCAGGCCCGCCTGATGAGCCAGGCCATGCGCAAGCTGACCAGCGTC
>RKCM01000169.1 GCA_014858325.1 Oscillospiraceae bacterium
TTCACGGCATTTTCTGGTGCGATGGAAGGGACTCGAACCCCCGGCCTACTGATTCGTAGTCAGTCACTCTATCCAGCTGAGCTACCAACGCATACGTTCTGTTCGGAACATGATGTATTTTATCACGCCGGGTGGGTTTTGTCAACGGTTTTTTCAAAAAATTTTTGATTTTTCTCAAAAAGAGCGTCTTTTCGCCCTTCTGCGGGGGAGCTTTGCGTGGTTTGCCAAGCGCGGGGCCGCATTTTGCTCACGGCTGGGCGGCAAGGCGCTGGGCGATCCGGACGCCGGTGGGGGTGGCGGCAAGGCCGCCCTGGCCGGTCTCACGGAGGTCAGGGGAGAGCAGGCTGCCCACCCGGCCCATGGCGTCGATGACCTCATCGCAGGGGATGGCGTAATCCACGCCGGCCAGAGCCATATTGGCGCAGGAAACGGCGTTCACCGCGCCGACGACATTGCGCTTGATGCAGGGCACTTCCACGAGACCCGCCACCGGGTCGCAGACGAGGCCCAGCAGGTTGCCCAGAGCCATGGCAGCGGCGGCGGAGCACTGCTCCGGCGTGCCGCCTTTGAGGTGGCAGAGGGCGGCAGCAGCCATGGCGCTGGCCGCGCCCACCTCGGCCTGACAGCCGCCCTCCGCGCCCGCAAGGGTCGCGCGGGCCGCAATGACCTGCCCAAAGCCTGCGGCGACATAGAGAGCGTCGCAGATCTCTTCTTCACTGGCCTCACCTGCACGGGCCAAAGGCAGCAGCACCGCCGGGAGGACGCCGCAGCTGCCCGCCGTGGGGGCAGCAACGATCCGCTTCATGCAGGCGTTGCACTCGGCCGTCTTGAGGGCTTCCGCCGTCACGGCGGCAAAGTAATCGCCGCCCAGGCTTTTGCCCGCCGCGTGGGCCTGTTCCACCTTGGCCGCGTCGCCGCCGGAAAGCCCGCTGCAGCTGCGTTGGGCCGGGTCGTAATCCCGGCTGGTGGCCTGCATCACCTGCCACAGGTGGCGCATGGATTCCCGGCTGTGTTCCTCGGTGAGGCGACTTTCGGCCAGGTCGCTGCGGAGGATGGCCTCGGACAGCGAAAGGTTCTGGCTGCGGGCTGCCGCCAGCATTTCTTCACAGGATAAAAAAGACATTGGCTCATTCCTCCGTTGATTCGTCCGGCTCGTCCACATTCAGGCAGGTCACCTTGCGGATGCCCGGCAGGACGGAAAGCTGCTGCTCCAGCGGGCGGGGGATGTGGCTGTCGCATTCCAGCACCATGACGGCACTGCCGCCGGTGGAAGCCCGGAACACCTGCATGGACGCAATGTTGATCCGCCGCATGGCCAGACAGGTGGTCACCTCGGCGATGCAGCCGGGGGTGTCCTCGTTGTGGATGATGAGGGTGTTGCTGTCGCCGCCAAAATCGGCGGGCACACCGTCGATCTCCGTCACCCGGATGCGTCCGCCGCCCACGGAGGCGGCTTTCAGGGTCAGGGTGCGGCCGCTTCGGCTTTTCAGGGTGAGCACAGTGGTGTTGGGGTGGGCAGCCCGGAGCTCCACCGGGTGGATGGTAAACTTCATGCCGGCCTTTTGGGCCAGTGCAAAGCTGTCCGGCAGGCGGGGGTCATCGGGGCGCAGGCCCAGCAGGCCCGCCACCAACGCCCGGTCGGTGCCGTGGCCCTTGCCGGTGGTGGCAAAGCTGCCGTAAAGGCCGATATCCGCCTCGGCGGGGAGCTCGCCCAGCAGTTTCTGGGCCGTATATCCGATCTTGGCCGCACCGGCGGTGTGGCTGGAGGAGGGGCCGATCATCACCGGCCCAAGCACATCAAACAAGCGCATCGCTGTACATCCTTTCGGGGTCGTTCGTGGAAAATGCCATTTGCAGCACTTTTTCTGTTTTTTATTATACCGCTTTTGCCCCACTTGTGCTATAATAACTTTACTAATGTTTGAAAACCGCTCCTTCGGGGGCAGCACGGAGGATGATCCTATGAAACTGGTAAGCGTGGAAACTCCCGAAAAGAGTGTCTGCAAAATGACCTTTAGCGCATCCGCTGAGGAATTGGAGGCCGCGTCCAACGCTGTCTACGAGCGCACCCGCGCCAACTACACCATCAAGGGCTTTGCCAAGGGCGAGGCCGACCGCGCCCAGATCGAGGCCGACCGCGGCGAACACACCTTCTGGTACGACGCCATCAACGATCTGATGGACAAGGACGTGCCCGCCCTGTACGAGGCTGCCATGGCCGAGCACCACTTCCACGCCGTGGACGAGCCGGTGTACGACCTGGTGAGCGTGAAGAAAGACGAGGGCTTTGTGGCCACCGCCACCACCGCTCTGCAGCCCGAGCTGAAGCTGGGCCAGACCTTCGGCTTCACCACCGAGTGCGTCACCCCTGCCGTCACCGACAAGGAGATCGACAACGTGCTGGAGCGCCGCCGTCAGGCAGCCGCCGAGCTGGTGCCCCACAAGGGCCCGGCCGTCAAGGGCAACATCGTCCGCATGGATTACGAGGGCCTGCTGGAGGGCAAGCCCTTCAACGGCGGCACCGCCAAAAACCAGAGCCTGCAGCTGGGCAGCGGCCGAATGATCCCCGGCTTTGAGGAGGGCATCCTGGGCCACAAGGGCGGCGAGGAGTTTGAGATCTTCGTCACCTTCCCCGCCCGCTACCATGTCAAGGATCTGGCCGGCAAGCCAGTGGTCTTCAAGATCAAGCTGCACGACGTCTGCGTCCGCCAGCTGCCCGCTTTGAACAGCGATTTTGCCAAGAAGGTGGGCAAGGTGGACACCATGGAGGAGTTCCGGGAGCAGATCCGCCAGCAGCTGCACGACGGCAAGCACGCCGCCGCCCTCAACCGCGCCAAGGACGCCGTCCTGACCCAGCTGGCAGCTGCCGCCGAGGGCGAGCTGCCCAGCGTACTGGTGGAGAGCACCTACCAGCATGAGATGGAGAACATCCAGCAGCAGCTGCAGATGCAGCGGCTGAGCCTGGATCGCTACCTGAGCCAGGTCCACCAGACCCGGGAGACCTTTACGGCCAACGTCCACACCGCCGCCGAGAAGAACACCCGCGCCCGGATGGCCCTGCTGCAGGTGGCCCAGCAGGAGAACCTCGTGCCCACCGATGAGGAGATCGAGAAGAACCTGCAGGAGCGGGCCGACCGCACCAAAAAGCCTCTGGAGGAGATCAAGGCCAGCGCCAACATCCCCGCCATGCGCCGCAACGAGGCCATCCGCCGCGCGGCCGATTGGGTCATTGCCCACTCCACCATCGAGGAAAAGTAAATCCGTCTTCCCGCCCGTGCCCGTGCACGGGCTTTTTTGTATCACTTTGGGTCCTTTGCTTGACTTTCGGCCCTGTTTGCGCTATTTTTATAGTAGGATCAGACAAAATCCCGGGGAGGTTCCCCAGCTTTTATGTCGGGAGGTTTGAATACTATGAAAAAGCTTTTTTGCGCACTTCTGTCTGCGGCGGCAGCGGTGGCTCTGCTCTGCGGTTTTGCACCTCTGGAACAGGAAAACGGTTCCACGACCCGCAGCTATGAGACCGCTGCCGGGGTGCAGACCCTTAACATCAGCGACAAATGCGCCACGGTGACGGTGGAATCCGCCGACGTGGATCACATCATTGCGGAATACACCTACTCCACGGCCTATGGCGCCGTCTTCCCGGGGGAGGAGCTCTATACCTTCACCCTCGACGGCAGCACCCTGACCATTGCCAAGACCATGGACCCCTCTTCCAACTTCTCGCTGCTGCAAAGCCCCAAGGTAGACCGCAGCTGCAGCCTGACCGTCAAGCTGCCCCGCCGGGCCTTTGCGGGCGTCTCGGTGGACACCACCAACGGCGACATCACCCTCAGTGACATCACCGCCAACACCAGCGTACTGAACGCCGTCAACGGCCACATCATTCTGACGGGAGGCAGCCTGGACAACCTGACAGCTGCCGCCGCCAACGGCCGGCTGGAGGCCAACAACACGGCTTTCCAGAACTTTGTCGGCACCGCCCGCAACGGCCGGGTCAGCCTTGCCAACGTCTCGGCGCTCTCCGTTACCGCCGAAGCCCAGAACGGCGATGTGAAACTGGAAAGCGTCTCCTGCCCCCGGTTCGACTGCCGCTCCACCAATTCCAGCGTGGTGGGCACGCTGCTGGGCCGGGCTGCGGATTTCGCCTTTGACCTCACCGCCGCCAGCGGCCGGGTCACCGTCATCGACGACAGCGACGCTTCCTTCTCCATCCGCAGCAGCGCCCCGGTCCAGCAGAATGCGGGCGCACCCCAGAGCTTTACCGCCGCCGTCAACAACGGCAACGTGAATCTGGAGTTCCTGGGCTGAGTTTTGCGTACAGCAATGCCGCCTGTGCAGCACGCACAGGCGGCATTTTTTGTGCTTTTTATTTTGTCAGCAGGTGAAAGCCCATGACCACAACGCCCAGCACCACGAGGACGACGCCGGTGGCGCGGTTGAGGGTCTTGGCGTCGGCTTTATTGGCAAACACCGCCGCAATGCGGGCCCACAGAAGGGTAAAGAGGACGCAGAGCGCGAAAACGGACCAATCCGGCGCACCGCCGATGGCAAAGTGGGAAACCGCGCCCGTCAGGGCCGTGAAGGTCATGATGAAGACGCTGGTGCCCACGGCGGTCTTCAGCTCGTAGCCCAGCACGCTGGTGAGGATGAGCAGCATCATCATGCCGCCGCCCGCGCCGACAAAGCCGCAGATAAGGCCGATGGCTACGCCGCAGACGATGGACTGCACCGCCCGCTTCCGGGCGGACACCCCCTGCATGGCCTCCTTGGTGGTCATCACGGGCCGGACGATGAACTTGACGCCCAGCAGGAAGGTCATGAACACGGAGAAGCTGCCCATGGTCCGGGAGGGGAGCAGGCTGGCCAGCCAGCTGCCCACCACCGTGAACACCAGCACACTGGCCATCATGATGAGGCCGTTTTTCACGTCGAGGTTTTTGTTTTTGTGGTAGGTGTAGGCCGAGACAGCGCTGGCCAGCACATCGGACGAAAGAGCGATGCCCACCGCCATATAGGGGTCCATCCCCAAAAAGGTGATGAGCATGGGGCTGATGACGGCGGCGGCGCTCATGCCCGCAAAGCCGGTGCCAAGGCCGGCGCCCATGCCGGCAAAAAAGGTGACGAGCACGGTATACAAAAAGCTCATATCAATCTTCTCCCTCTAAAATCGCGTCCAGATTTTGATTCATGGCCTCCAGTGTCGCCGTAAAGGCTTTCAGCTGCGCCCCGTCCACTCCGGCTACCAGCCGGGCGAAAAACTGCTCCTGCATGCTGCGGCCCTGCTCGATGACGGGAGCCGCCTTTTCGGTGCAGACAAGGCAGGTCTTGCGGCGGTCGTTCTCCACGGCTTCTCGGCGCAGATAGCCCTCCTGTACCAGCCGGTCCACATTCACCGAGACGAGATTCGCCTTGATGTGGCGCACCTCCACGATGTCCCGTGCCGTCTGATAGCCGGGGTTGTTGGCCAAAAACATCAGGATATCGAAGGCCGTCTGGGGCAGATGCAGCTGCTGGCAGAGCGGCTTGCACACCCGGCTGTAGGCAAGGCCCGTCTTGTTGGCAAATTCCACGCTGGGGTTCATCCTGTCCACTCCTTTGCTTCATTTTTAGATTGTTCAAATTTGAAGCGATTATAACATAGCCTTCCGCCTCTGTCAACCAAAAAAAGCCCTGACCGCATCGGTCAGGGCTTTTTTCACAATGTTTTCGGGTCCTTTTGTCAGACCGCCAGGGCGATCAGATGTACCACAAAGGCGCACACCCAGGCCACGATGCACTGGTTTGCCACCATGATGGCCGCCCACTTGCCGCCCAGCTCCCGCTTGACGGAGGCCACCGCCGCAATGCAGGGGGTGTACAGCAGGCAGAACACCAGCAGCGGGGCTGCCTGGGCCGGGGTCAGGGCCGCCGCAAAGGCAGCCGACGAGCCAAAGAGGATGGTCAGGGTGGAGACGACGCTCTCCTTGGCCATAAAGCCGGTGATGAGGGCGGTGGAGATCCGCCAATCACCAAAGCCCAGCGGCGCAAACAGGGGCGCAATGTCCCCTGCCAGCAGGGCCAGGATGCTGGTCTGCGGGTCGGAAGTCAGGCTGAAGCGGAGGTCAAAGTTCTGCAAAAACCAGATGACGATGGTGGCCAGGAAGATGACGGTAAAGGCACGCTCCAGGAAGTCCTTCGCCTTATCCCAAAGCAGCTGCGCCACATTCTTCAGGCCCGGCAGGCGATAGTTGGGCAGCTCCATCACAAAGGGCACCGCTTCGCCCTTGAAGACCGTCCCCTTGAGCAAAATGGCCATCAGCACGCCCACGGCAATGCCCAGGAAATAGAGCCCCACCATGACAAGGGCAGCGTGCCGGGGGAAGAACGCCGCCGCAAACAGGCTGTAGATGGGCAGCTTTGCCGAGCAGCTCATGAACGGAGTGAGCAGGATGGTCATTTTGCGGTCCCGCTCCGAGGGCAGGGTGCGGCTGGCCATGACGCCGGGCACCGTGCAGCCAAAGCCGATGAGCATGGGCACGATGCTGCGGCCCGAAAGGCCGATGCGGCGCAGCAGCTTATCCATCACAAAG
>RKCM01000163.1 GCA_014858325.1 Oscillospiraceae bacterium
GCCTGCGGCAGCAGGGTCCCACCCCAGCGGACGGTCCTCGGAGAAACTCCCCGCCGTTCTACAGTGCAACAGTGAAGTGAACCATAGAGGGAAGTATAGTACATGAATCATTTGGGAGATTACGACGTCATCGTCATCGGTGCAGGCCATGCGGGCATTGAAGCCGCCCACGCCGCCGCCACGCTGGGGGCCAAAACGGCGGTGTTTACCATGAGCCTGGATGCCATTGGCAATATGCCCTGCAATCCCAGCATCGGCGGAACGGCAAAAGGCACGCTGGTGCGTGAATTGGATGCACTGGGCGGCGTGATGGGCCTGGCCGCGGACGCAACGTATCTGCAGAGCCGGATGCTGAACAAGGGCAAAGGCCCCGCCGTCCACGCCCTGCGCGTCCAGACCGACCGCAAGCGCTACCACGAATACATGAAGCACGCGCTGGAGCTGACCCCCGGCCTTGCCATCCATCAGGCGGAGGTGGTCTCCATTGAGGTGGAGCAGGGGAGAGTGAAGGGGGTGGTCACCCAGCTCAACGGCGAGTATGGGGCCAAGTGCGTCGTCATCGCCACGGGCACCAACCTCGGCGGCAAAATTTTTGTCGGTGATGCGTGGTACGCCTCGGGCCCCGACGGGATGCACGCTGCCAATGCCCTCACCGAGAGCCTCAAGGCGGCGGGGCTGCCCCTGCGGCGGTTCAAGACCGGCACCCCGGCCCGGGTGCACCGGCGCAGCATCGATTTTTCGCAGCTGGAGTGCCAGCCTGGCGACCCGGACAACGAGCTGCAGCCCTTCAGCTTTATGACCGACGCCCCCATGCACAACAAGATGGAATGCTGGATCGCCTACACCAACCCCACCACCCACCAGATCATTCTGGACAACATCCACCGCAGCCCGCTCTACGGCGGCATGATCGAGGGGGTGGGGCCCCGCTACTGCCCCTCCATCGAGGATAAGATCGTCCGCTTTGCGGGCAAGGAGCGCCACCCCATCTTTGTGGAGCCCTGCGGCGAAAACACGGAGGAAATGTATCTGCAGGGGGCATCCAGCAGTCTGCCGGAGGATGTGCAGAACGCTTTCTATCGCAGCATCAAAGGATTTGAGCATCTGGAAATCCTGCGCCCGGCCTATGCCATCGAGTACGACTGCGTGGACCCGACGAGCCTGGAAGCCACGCTGGAAAGCAAGCAGGTCCGGGGTCTGTACGGAGCCGGGCAGTTCAACGGTACCTCCGGCTACGAGGAAGCCGCTGCGCAGGGCCTGCTGGCGGGCCTGAATGCCGCCCGCCATGCGCTGGGCAAACCGCAGCTCATCCTGCCCCGGCACACCAGCTACCTGGGCACGCTGGTGGACGACCTTGTCACCAAGGGCGTCATGGATCCCTACCGCATGATGACCAGCCGAAGCGAATACCGCCTGACCCTGCGGCAGGACAACGCCGACCAGCGCCTGACCCCCATCGGCCGGGAATACGGCCTGGTGCAGGACGACCGCTGGACCAAATACCAGTGCACCCAGGCCATTTTGGATGCGGAGCGCCGCCGCCTCCACGATGCCCACCTCCGCACGGCTGACCTGCGGGCCGCCATGGAAGCGGCCGGACTGGCACCCGCTGCCGAAGGCGGCATTGCCGAGGAGCTGCTGCGCCGCCCGGAGATCAGCTACCCGCTGCTGGCGGGCGTCATCGGCTGGGGAGAGGGCATCACCCCCATGCTGGCCGAGCGGCTGGAGACGGAGATCAAGTACGCGGGCTACATTGCCCGGCAGGACCGCATGATCCGCGACGTGGCCCGGCACGAAAAAACGCTCATCCCGGAGGATTTCGTCTACGACGACCTGACGGGCCTCACGCTGGAAGCCCGCGAAAAGCTGGCCCGCATCCGCCCCAAAAATCTGGGGCAGGCCGGGCGTATCCCCGGCGTTTCACCGTCGGACGTGGCCCAGCTGAGCATTGCGCTGGCGGCAGCACAACGATAAAAACAGCCTCCCTACAACAGAAAGAGAGTTATTATGATCAACAAAGAGCGTCTCGAACAAAAGTGTTCCACATGGAACATCGCCCTCACCGGCACCCAGCTGGACCAGCTGGACGCCTTTGCGCAGATCCTTGTGGATTACAACCAGAAGGTCAACCTCACCGCCATCACCGACCCGGAGGGCATTGAGGATAAGCACTTTCTCGATAGCCTGCTGTTCGCCTCCCAGCCCGAGGTGGCAGGGAAGATGGTGGACGTGGGAGCAGGCGCAGGTTTCCCGGGCATCGTGACCAAGATCTACAAACCCGAGCTGGAGCTGACGCTGATGGAGCCCACGGGCAAGCGGGTGGAGTTTTTGAAGTACGCCTGTGCCCAGCTGGGCCTTACCGGGGTGGAGTTTGCCAAGGAGCGCGCCGAGGAAGCCGCCCGCAAAGTGTGGCGGGAGCAGTTTGATCTGGCCTCCGCCCGCGCCGTGGCGGCCCTGCCCATGCTGGCCGAGTACTGTCTGCCCCTTGTCCGGGTGGGCGGCAGCTTTCTGGCCATGAAGGGCGCTTCCGGCGAGGAAGAGCTGGCGGCAGCCCGGGGGGCCATCAAAAAGCTGGGCGGCGAGTATCGGGAGACCCGAACCCTGCACCTGCCGGGCGGCGATACCCGCACCCTCATCCTCTGCAAAAAGATTTCGCAAACTCCGACCGCTTACCCCAGAAACGGCGGAAAGATCGCAAAAAGCCCGCTGAAATAACGCAGAAACAATAAAAAAATGCAGCATCCTGCCGAGCGAAAGTTCTGGCGGGGTGCTGCTTTTTCTGTTACACTGGGCGTGAGATCAAAGGTTTTCCACGTTTTCCCGGGAAAGCGTGGAAAACCGGGGCGCTTTTGCACGAAAGGAGCGGAAAATATGTTTGAACGCAGGAAATCGGCCGGAAAAATTTATCAGCTGCCGGTGGAGGCCATCCGGCCTTCGCCGTTTCAGGCCCGCACCAGCTTCAATGAGCAGGAGCTGGCAGGGCTGGCTCAGAGCATCCGGGAAAACGGCCTTTTGCAGCCCATCTCGGTGCGCAGGGTGGAGGGCGGCTACGAGCTGGTGGCAGGGGAGCGGCGGCTGCGGGCCTGCAAACTGGCCAAGATGCACACCATCCCGGCCATTTTGTGTGATTACCCGGACGAGCGGACTGCGGCGCTGGGCCTTTTGGAAAACCTGCAGCGGGAGGACCTGAACCCCTTTGAGCAGGCACAGGGCCTGCGGGATGTCATCGTGCTGTGGGACTGCACCCAGGCGGAAGCGGCAAAACGTTTGGGCATGGCCCAGCCCACCCTGGCCAACAAGCTGCGTCTGCTGCAATTGACGGCCGACCAGCGGCAGTTCGTGCTGGACAACGGCCTGACGGAGCGGCACGCGCGGGCCGTACTGCGCCTGCCCGAGAACCGCCGCAGCGAAGCCCTCATCACCATTGCCAAGCGCAAAATGAACGCCCGGGCAACGGATCTTTACATTGAGCAGCTGCTGAACGAGACGCCCGGCCGCCACCGCATCTCCATGGTGAAGGATGTGCGCATCTTCGTCAACACCATCGACCATGCCATCCGCCTTATGACGGATAACGGCGTGCCCGCCACCGCCCACCGGGAGGAGCGGGACGGCTATATTGAGTATACGGTGCGCATCCCGACGGCCGCAGCGCAAAAATAAAGGGGATTTTGGAGCTTCGTGCGTAAAATTATTGCGAAAGCGGTTCAAAAAGGGGCGCTGATGTGCTATACTAGGGGCTATAGGAGGACTGCTGAGGGGAAAACGGCGGTTCTCGGCCTCGAATGTTCCATGTGGAACAAATCTTTTTCCCGGGAGGAATCAAACGCGCGTGGCAAAAATCGTTGCAATCGCAAACCAAAAAGGCGGTGTCGGCAAAACGACCACCGCTGTCAACCTTTCGTCCTGTGTGGCGGCTCTGGGCAAAAAAGTGCTCATCGTCGATCTGGACCCGCAGGGCAACACCACCACCGGCTATGGCATCCCCAAGCGGAGCGTGGAATTGGGCACCTATGAGCTGCTCATCGGCGAGGCGGAGACGAAGGACGTCATCCGCAAGACGGAGTTCCGCACCGACGTCATCGGTGCCAACACCCGGCTGGCGGGCGCAGGCCTGGAGATGATCGATCTGCCGGGCCGTGAGAGCCGCCTGCGCAAGGCACTGGCCGCGGTGCAGAAGGACTACGACTTTATCTTCGTGGATTGCCCGCCCAGCCTGGACCTGCTGACGCTGAACGGCCTGTGCGCCTGCGACAGCGTGCTCATCCCCATCCAGTGCGAATATTACGCGCTGGAAGGTCTTTCGGAGCTGATCAGCACCCTGAAGACCATCCGCAAAAAGTACAATCCGTATCTGGATATCGAGGGCGTGGTCTTCACCATGTTCTCGGCGCGGTACAATCTGACGCTGCAGGTCGTGGATCAGGTCAAAAAATACTTTGGGCACAAGGTGTATAATACCACGATCCCACGTTCCATTCGCATTTCGGAAGCGCCCAGCTACGGTCAGCCCATCAATTTTTATGAGCCCAAGGGCAAGGGCAGCGAGGCCTATATGGACCTCGCCATTGAGTTTGTGAAAAACAACCGGCCCCACGACGCCGCGCCCAAGCGCCGCCGCAAGGCCGAGCCCGAAGCGCCGAAAAATGCGCTGGAAGAAGAAACACAGGGGGAGAACTGATTCATGGCAAAAGGAAAAGGAGGCTTGGGCCGGGGGCTGGAAAGTCTGTTTGAGGACGCCGCGCCCAGTTTCGAGTCCGACGCCCGGATCGAGACGCTGCCCCTGCGGGAGATCGAGCCGGACCCCGACCAGCCCCGCAAGACCTTTGACGATGAGACACTGGGAGAGCTGGCCGCCAGCATCGCCGAGCACGGGCTGCTGCAGCCCATCGCGGTGCGGCCCCACGGGCTGGATACCTACCTCATCGTGGCGGGCGAGCGCCGCTGGCGGGCCTGCCGGATGGCGGGCCTCAACGAGGTGCCCGTCATCATCAAGGATGTAACGGACGAGCAGGCCATGGAGCTGGCGCTGGTGGAAAACCTCCAGCGCGAGGACCTGGACCCGGTGGAAGAGGCGGCGGGCATCCGCGAGCTGATGACCCGCTGCGGCCTGACGCAGGAGCAGGCGGCCCAAAAGCTGGGCAAGAGCCGCAGCGCGCTGGCCAACAGCCTGCGGCTGCTCAACCTGCCGGACAGCGTGCTGGAGCTGCTCAAGGGCGGCTTTCTCAACATCGGCCACGCAAAGGTGATCTTAAGCCTGCCCACCGCAGAATTGCAGGAGCAGGCGGCTCAGATCGTGGCGGACCACCAGCTGAACGTCCGCCAGACCGAGGCGCTGTGCAAAAAGCTGGCAAAGCCCGCCCGAGAGCCTGCTGCGCCGGTGCTGCCCGCCGCGCTGCCCGTGGAAGTGGAGGAGAGCCTCAAACAGGCCCTCGGCAGCGAAGTCCGCGTGGCCTACAAAGACGGCAAGGGCAAGCTCACCGTCCATTTTTACTCGGACGAGCAGCTCAAAGCCTTTGCAAACCTGCTGGGCCAGTATAACCAAGCGTAACAAGGCGGAAACCGCCTTTGAACGGCACGGGAAGGAAAACCGCCCCGTGCGAACCGAAATAGAGTAAGGAGAGTCAATCATGCTTGATATCAAATTTGTCCGTGATAACCCGGACGCGGTCAAGGAAAACATCAAGAAGAAGTTCCAGGATGCAAAGCTGCCCCTCGTGGATGAAGTTATCGAGAAGGACGCCAAGTACCGCGAGTGCCTGAAGGAAGTGGAGAGCCTGAAGGCTGCCCGCAATAAGCTCAGCAAGGCCAACGGCCCCCTGTTCGGCCAGCTGAAGAAGTGCACCGACGAGGCAAAGAAGGCCGAGCTGCAGGCCCAGATCGACGCCAACAACGCCGCCGTCAAGGCCGACGCCGACAAGATGGCAGAGCTGGAAGCCGAGGAGGCAGCCCTCTCGGCCCGCATCCAGGAGATCATGTACACCATCCCCCAGATGATCGACCCCAGCGTGCCCATCGGCCCGGACGACAGCTATAACGTGGAGGCCCAGCGCTTCGGCGAGCCCGTCGTGCCCGATTTCCCCATCCCGTACCACACCGAGATCATGGAGAGCTTCGACGGTATTGATATGGATGCCGCCGGCCGCGTGGCCGGCAACGGCTTCTACTACCTGCTGGGCAACATTGCCCGCCTGCACGAGGCTGTGCTGGCCTATGCCCGCGATTTCATGATCAACAAGGGCTTTACCTACGTCATCCCGCCCTTCATGATGCACGGCAACGTGGTGCAGGGCGTTATGTCCTTCCCTGAGATGGACGCCATGATGTACAAGATCGAGGGTGAGGACCTGTACCTCATCGGTACCAGCGAGCACACCATGATCGGCCGCTTCATCGACCAGACCATCGACGAGAGCAAGATGCCCCTGACCCTGACCTCCTACAGCCCCTGCTTCCGGAAGGAGAAGGGTGCCCACGGCATCGAGGAGCGCGGCATCTACCGCATCCACCAGTTCGAGAAGCAGGAGATGATCGTGGTCTGCCGCCCCGAGGAGAGCGCCGACTGGTACGAG
>RKCM01000124.1 GCA_014858325.1 Oscillospiraceae bacterium
GCCATCGTCACCACGCCGTCCAGAACGGACAGCACCGGCGTACCCTGTGCACAGGCAAGGTCCACCCCTCGGTGAAAAGCTTCTTCCCCCGTGAGCGGATCCTTCCGCCAGCCGTAGCCGTCTGAGAGCCGCCACGCCGCCGTGCCCAGCGGGAAAACCGGGGCAGCATCAAACTCGCCGCTTTGCAGGGTGCACCACGCCGGGGCGGCTTTCTCCGCTTTGGCCGCTCCTGCGCAAAGGGTTCGTCCGGCCAGCAGCAGCGCCAGACACAGCGTGCACGCCCCCAGCGCCATCCAGTTGGACCCTGCTTTTCTTCTCCCCTGCTGCATCTCGTCCCGCCCTCCTGTTTTTGTTCAGAAGAGAATATGCGTCTTCTCCCCCGGCCAGAACGCAGAAACGCCGCCAGCCCGGCGGCCAGCGGCGCAAATCTTTGCTTAGTATCGGAAGAACTCTGCCAGCCGTGCCAGCAGGCCCTTCTTTTTCTCCGGCGTCGTCACAACGATGGGCATCACGGGCTCGGGCCGGGCGGGCTGCGGCACAGCCTTGGGCCGTTCCGCCGGGGCTGCCTCCACGGCTTTGGGGGCCTGTGCGGAAACGTTCGGCGCGATCGGCACTGCTGCGGGGGCTTCCGGCTGCACGGGTACAGCCGACTCCGGCCGGGCCCAGTCGTCCTTCAGCAGCTCGTACAGGTCCATCTGCCCGTTGACGAGGGGCTCGCCGGGGGCAGGCTTGACCCTCTGGTAGCTGCCGTCGGCACGCATTTCCCGGGCATTGACGTTATCGTGGAGCTGCAATTGCAGGATGTCGTCGATTTTTTTCATCAGCACCGGGTCTTCGATCCGCACGCCCACCTCCACACGGCACTCGGTGTTGCGGGTGAGGAAATCGCCGGAGGCGATGTAGGTGCGGGTGTGCTGTCCATCATAAAAGCTGTAAATGCGGCCATGCTCCAGGTAGCGGCCCACAAGGCTGCGGATGTGCAGGTTCTCGGTCTTGCCCGGCACCTCAGCCCGGACGCAGCAGATGCCGCGCACGATCATGTCGATGCGCACACCCGCGCAGCTGGCCTCCTGCAGCTTGAGGATGATATCCCGGTCCGAGATGGAGTTGTTCTTCAAGATCATCGAAGCCGGGCGGCCCAGCCGGGCAGCCGCAATGACGTGATCCATCTCCTCCAGCAGCACGCTCTTGAAGCGCAGAGGGGCCACCAGCATCTGATCGCTCTCCTCGGTCAGCTTCTGCACGGCGAGGTTCTGGAAGACATTGGAGGCTTCCTCCCCGATGCCGGGATCGGCCGTGAGGAAAGAATAATCGGTGTAGAGCTCACTGGTCTTCTCGTTGTAGTTGCCGGTGCCGATCTGGGTGATGTAGCGGTAGCCGTCAGCACTCTTTTTGGTGATAAGGGTAAGCTTGGAGTGCACCTTGTAATCATCAAAACCGTAGATGACAGTGCAGCCCGCCTCCTCCAATTGCTTCGACCAATCGATGTTGTTCTGCTCGTCAAAGCGGGCGCGCAGCTCCACAAGGGCCACCACTTCCTTGCCGTTTTCGGCGGCTTCCATCAGCGCCTGCACGATCTGGGATTCCCGCGCCATGCGGTAGAGCGTCATTTTGATGGAGATGACGTCCGGGTCGTGGGCGGCATTCTTGAGCATGGCGATAAAGGGCCGGATGGACTGATACGGGTAGCTGAGCAGGACGTCGTGCCGTTCCACCTCGGCGGCAAGGTCGTAACCCGGGGGCGGCAGCATGGGCCGCGCCGCCGGATAGAAGAGCTCTGCGTGGCCATCGGCCTCCATTTTGCTCGTCAGCTTATAGAAAAAGCTCAGGTCGAGGGGGCTTTCCTGTACGAATACCCGCTTATGGCTGAGTTCCAGCTTCCCGCAGAGCAGACGCACCACATTCTGCGGGGCAGTGGGCGTCACCTGCAGGCGGACGGCGGCCAGCTTGCGGCGGCGCTTGAGCAGGTCGGCCATGATCTCGCGGTAGTCGATGTCGTGGTCCATCCTCCCTTCCTTCACGTCGATGTCGGCGTTGCGGGTGACTCGGAAGATGCACTTTTCCTGAACGGCTTCTTTGCCGAAAATGAGCGATGCATAGTGGAGCACCAGCTCCTCCACCAATGCAAACTGCGTCCGGCCGTCTTTTTTGACAAGATGCAGCCGCTCCATCTGGCTGGAGATGGGCACGATGCCGAGGCTCTGGGCTTCCGAGTGCTTTTCCTTGAGCAGGACGCCCAGGTAGATCTCCTTGTTGCGCAAAAACGGGAACGGATGGCGGTTGTCCACCACCTGCGGGCTCAGGATGGGGAACAGCTCGTTCTGGAAATATTTTTTCCAGAAATGCTCCTCCTCTTTGCCGAGCTTATCGAAATCCACTTTCTCGTAGCCGTGGATTTTGAGGTTTTCCAGCGCCTTGGCGTAGTATTTATCGCAATCCACCTGCAGCTGGGCCGTTTTGGGCATGATGGCGGAAAGCTGCTCCGCTGCCGTCATGTTGGTCTTGTTTTCCGGCTTTTCCTTTTTGCCCCGCATCAGGTTGGCGCGCTCCTGCAGCGAACCCACCCGCACCATGAAGAACTCGTCCAGATTGGAGCCGTAGATGGCCAAAAATTTGACCTGCTCGCCCAGAGGGACATTTTTGTCCTTGCCCAGCACAAGCACGCGGCGGTTGAAATCCAGCCAGCTCAGTTCGCGATTGATAAAGATGCTCTCCTCGTTCATATCGTTTCCCCTTTTCCATCATGCGGCGCACCGCGTCAGCTTACGTACGCCAGACCTTCTGCCTGCCACTGCGCCACCGCTTCCGCCGGGATCCCCGGCACCTGTGCGGCGTCCTCCACCCGGCCAAACGGGCCGTGCTCCAGCCGATAAGCGATCAGCGCTTTGGCCCGCTGTTCCCCCACGCCCGGCAGTGTCTGGAGCGCGGCAGGCCCGGCGGTGTTCAGATCGACCCGGGCCGCATCCATCAGCGGCTTTTCGGTCTGCACAAGGCCGGAAGACGCCGGAGCGGCAAGCGGGGCCGAGCACCACACGGCCAGCCCGATGCTGACAAGGGCGGCAGCCGCCGCCAGCGCCAGAAAGAGCTTTTCCCGGCGGGACAAAGCAGTTGTTTTCATTGTAGTATAAACCTCCCGAAAAAGAAAGCCCTCTGCCAAAAATTTGCAGAGGACTTTACAAGTTTTTTACGCCGAGGCTTCCGCACGGCGCACCAGGCCATACAGATACTCTGCCGCCGCGCCGCTGTCGTGGTCGGTCAGGGTAGTCTGGCTGGCGGCAAGGCGCAGCTCTGCCGCCGCGTCGGCGGGCACCACGCTGCAGCCCGCCAGCTTCATCAGATCGAGCATCTGGGCACAGTTGGCCACCACGGTCAGCTCCCCGGCCGAAACGCCGACGGGCGGGCAGACCGCGTTGAACATGGCCGTGCCCGAGACGGCCCCGGGCGTCAGCACAAGGGTATCCGGGGCGGTGCGGGCGGCCAGGACCGTATTGCCCGCCTCCCCCAGCGCCTGATCGAGCAAAGGCAGCAGGGGCATCTGCTTTTTGTCCTGATAGAGCAAAATGCGCAGCACATCCTCCCCCCGCACATCGGCGGCATTGCTGAGGACGAAGGGCGTCCACTCCTCCCGGAGATGGGCTTCCAGCGCCTCGCTCATCCGCAGCACGCGGGTGGTGCCGTCGGTCATCTGCAAAGCGATGCCAAGGCCCACGGCAGAGGGCAGCTTCTGGAGGACGGTCTCTTCCCGTCCGGCAAAGCTGCACAGGGCCTGCGCGGTGCCGGTGGAAAACTGATAGGCCAGCGTGCCGCCGCAGACGAGAGCCGGAGCAGCCAGCCGCACGCTGCCCAGCAGGGTGCGCACTGCCCGGGGCGAGCGCTGGGAAAAGACGGTGAGCCGCCCGCCCCGGCTGGCAAACAGCTGCATTACATCCCGCAGCACCTGGGGCAGACTGCCATTGGCATCCAGCAGCAGGTGGTCCAGATCGCAGAGCACGAGGGTATCCTTGAGGTCGTTATTCATGCTTTCCCCTCCTAAGTGTCGCCATAAAATGGGTGAAATACTCCGGCAGCTCGGTGTCGAACCGCATCCACTCCCCGGTAATGGGGTGGACAAAGCCCAGCGTTTTGGCGTGCAGGCACTGGCCGTGGAGGCTGGTGATGCAGTTGTGGGGGCCGTACACGGGGTCGCCCGCCACAGGGTGATGGATGGACGCCATGTGGACGCGGATCTGGTGCGTCCGGCCCGTCTTCAGGCGGCATTCCAGCAGGGTAAACTCGCCAAAGCGCTCCAGCACCCGGTAGCCGGTGTAGGCATACTTGGTGTGAGGCTCGCTGGCCGGGTAGACCGCCATTTTCTTGCGGTCGGTCTTGCTGCGGCCCAGGTTGGACTCCACAAAACCCTCATCCTGTGCAAAGCCGCCGTAGACGATGGTATGATAGGCCCGCTCCACACTGTGGACTGCCATCTGCTGGGACAGGCCGATGTGGGTGGCATCGTCCTTGGCTACCACCAGCAGGCCGCTGGTGTCCTTATCGATGCGGTGGACGATGCCGGGGCGGATCTCGCCGCCAATGCCGGAAAGGCTGCCCTTGCAGTGCCACAGCAGCGCATTGACGAGAGTGCCGTCCGGGTTGCCGGGGGCCGGGTGGACCACCATCCCCTTGGGCTTGTTCACCACCAGAAGATGGGCGTCCTCATACACGATGTTGAGCGGGATCTCCTGCGGCACGGCCTCGATGGGCTTTGCGTCGGGGATCTCCAGCAGCACTGTATCCCCTGCCTTGAGCTTGAGGCTCTTGGCGGGCTGTTTGCCGTTGCACAAGACATGGCCGTCTGCCACAAGGTTTTGCAGTGCACTGCGGGAGAGCCCGGTGTCCTCGCCGCTCAAAAAGCGGTCGATGCGCTGGCCCGCCGCCTCAGTCTCCACGATGAATTCACGCTGTTCCATGGTTTACTTCTCCTCGTGGGTCTCTTCCAGCAGAATGACCAGCACCCAGAGGGCCACGCCCACGCAGACACAGATGTCTGCAAAATTGAAGACCGCAAACCGCATGAACAGCAGGTTGATGTAGTCCACCACCTCGCCGTTCAGCACCCGGTCGATGAGGTTGCCGATGCCGCCGCCCAGCACGAGGATGAGCGCTGCCTGCTGCAGCTTCCTGCCGCGGCTGCGGAAAAACAGCCAGTAGGCCACCAGAAGCAGCGCCGCGCCGGTAGCCGCGATGAGGAAGAGCTGCTTGCCGCTGAGCAGGCTGAACGCCATGCCCGGGTTGAGCACAAAGCGCAGCTCCACCACATGGGGGATGAGCGGCATGGCCCCCACAGGCTCCAACACCTGCACGGCCCACAGCTTGATGAGCTGATCGGCACCCACCAGCACGGCCACGCAGACCAGATTGAAAATGACAAATGCCATGATACATCTCCTGAATGATTTGAAAAGAGCGGCGCTCCCTTACGAGCCGGGAGCGCCGCCCTCAAATCCAATTGAATTTACGAGTCCGCGAAGCTTATGCTTCCACCACGCCGGCGCAGCGGGCGCACAGGGTGGGGTGAGCGGCGTGGCTGCCGATGGAGTCGGAATACTTCCAGCAGCGCTCGCACTTCTCGCCCACAGCGTGAGCGGCGGCAACGCCCAGACCCTCGACAGCACTTGCAGCGCCGCCCTCGCCCTTGACCAGCTCCACATGGGAGACGATCATCAGGTCGGCCAGCTCGTCCATGGGGATGCTGTTCAGCAGCTCATAGACGGCATCGCTGCAGTACAGGGTGACGGAAGCCTCCAGAGAAGCACCGATGACCTTTTCGGCACGGGCCTGCTCCAGCACCTTCTTCACCTCGTCACGCACAGCGATGAGCTGGGCCCACTTGGCCTTGAAGGCCTCGTCGGCGGCGTACTGGCCTGCCTTGGGCATCTGCTCAAAGACGACGTAGTGGTTCATGCCCTCGGTCTTGGGCATAAAGTCCCAGATCTCCTGGCTGGTGAAGCAGAGGATGGGGGCAATGATCTTATCCAGCGCCACGAGGATCTTGTACATGGCGGTCTGGGCAGCCTCGCGGCCCACGCCATTGGTGCAGTACAGACGATCCTTGGTGACGTCCAGATAGAAGTTGGACATGGCCACCACGCAGAAGTTATAGACGGCGTGATAGACCTTGTTGAAATCGTACACGGCATAGCCGGCGTTGGTGTTGGCGATCAGATCGTCCAGCGCAGCCAGTGCCCAGCGGTCGATCTCCTGCAGCTGGTCGTCGGCCACGCAATCCACGTTGGGGTCGAAGCCGTCCAGGTTGCCCAGGATGAAGCGGGCGGTGTTGCGGATCTTGCGGTAAGCCTCGCTCAGCTGTTTGAAGATGTTCTTGCCGGCACGCACATCGACGGTGTAGTCGGAAGAAGCGACCCACAGGCGGATGATGTCCGCGCCGTAGTCCTTGATGATCTCACTGGGCTCCACGCCGTTGCCGGCGCTCTTGTGCATCTGCTTGCCCTGCTCGTCCACGACCCAGCCGTGGCACAGCACAGACTTATAGGGGGCGC
>RKCM01000074.1 GCA_014858325.1 Oscillospiraceae bacterium
CCCGCCCCGCAGGTCGGGGGCCCGCAGCACCGCCCCCTGCAGCACCCCGCCGGGGGCGATGTGCAGCACCCGCCCGGCCACGAAAACCCGCCCGCCAAGGCGCAAAAAGCCCTCTGCGCAGGCAAAGCGCCGCTCAAAGATGACCTCCTCGATGCTGCTCTCCCCGCCCGCGCAGAGCATGGCCGCCGCCAGCAGCGGGGCCGCGTCGGTGGCAAGGCCCGGGTACACCCCGGTGAAGACCCGCCCCGCGCCGTACAGCCGCCCAAATCGGGCCAGCCGGACCGTATCGCCGTCGGTGTCCACAGCGCAGCCCATTTGTGCGAGAATTTCCAGCACCGGGGCGTAGAGGGAGGCCGGGCAGCCCGCCAATTCCACCCGCCCTCCGGCGGCAGCGCAGGCACAGGCCAGGGTGGAAGCAAAAATGCGGTCGGGCAGGGGCGAAAACACGCAGCCGCCCAGCGTCCGACGCCCTTCGATGCGGATCGTGGAGGTGCCCGCCCCCTCCACGCAGCCGCCGCAGCGGTTGAGGAAAGCCGCCAGATCCCCGATCTCCGGCTCCCGCGCCGCGCCCCGGAGCACGGTCTGCCCTTTGGCGCAGGCCGCCGCCAGCAGTAAAGTCTCTGTGGCCCCCACGCTGGGGAAGCTGAGGGTGATCTCGGCCCCGTGCAGGCCGGAGGGGGCCGTCAGCAGCAGCCTGCCCGGCCCGGCCGGATGCTCCTGTGCCCCCATTTTTGCCAAACCCGCCAGATGCAGATCCACGGGCCGCGCCCCGATTTTACACCCGCCGGGCAGCGATGTCTCCGCCCGGCCCAGCCGCGCCAGCAGCGGCGCGCAGAACAGGATGGAGGCCCGCATTTGTTCCGCTGTTTGCCCCGGAAGGGTGCTGCAGAAGGGTGTGCCGGACACACACACATCGCTCCCCTGCCAGCCGGCCTTTTCCCCGGTGCTGCGCACGAGGGCAAGGCAGGCCTCCACATCCGAGAGCCGCGGCACCTCCCGCAGCCGGACGGGCTTTGTGCACAGCAAACTTGCCGCGATCAGTGGCAGCACGCTGTTTTTTGCCGCCGGGATGCGCACGGTTCCCTGCAAGGGTCGCCCCCCTGTCACCACGATCTGTTCTGCCCGCTGTGCCATATCCGCAGCCCCCATTCCGCAAAAGATACCACAGACTATGCAAAACGGGCGGCACGTGTCAATGCGTTTATTAGTCGCTATGTTTCTCCCCGCGAGACCGACAGGACGATGCCCATCTCCCCCAGCAGCATCATCAGGCTGGTGCCGCCGGAAGAAAAGAAGGGCAGGCTGATGCCCGTGTTGGGGATGGTGTTGGTGACGACGGCCACGTTCAGCACCGCCTGCAGTGCCACCTGCACCGTAAAGCCTACGACCAGCAGCGCCCCAAAGCGGTCGGGCGCGTGGGCGGCCAGAGTGATGCCCCGCCACAGCAGCAGCACGAACAGCCCCACCACGGCGCAGGCCCCCACAAAGCCCAGCTCCTCGCAGACGATGGAAAAGATGAAATCGTTCTGCGGCTCGGGCACGAACAGATGCTTCTGGCGGCTGTTGCCGAGGCCCAACCCCGTGGCCCCGCCGGACCCGATGGCGTACAGGCTCTGGATGGTCTGGTGGCCGTCGCCCAGGGGGTCGGCAAAGGGGTCGAGCCAGGAGTTCAGGCGGTCGGCGGCGTAGGGGACCAGATCGGGCATCAGCACCACCGCCAGCGCAATGGCCCCCGCGCCGCTTGCTCCCGCCAGCACGAACCACTTGAGCCCCGTTCCGCCCACAAACATCAGCACCGCCCCCATGCCCAGGATCAGCAGGGTGCCGGAGAGGTGGGGCTCCAGCAGCATCAGCGCAGCCACCGTCCCCAGCACCAGCGCAAAGGGCAGCACCCCCACCGAGAACCGTTCCATCTGGTCGTGGTTGAGGGAAATGATGTGGGAAAACACCAGCACCACCGCAAATTTGGCGATCTCGCTGGGCTGCAGCGTACCCAGCCCCGGCACCACCAGCCAGCGCTTGCAGCCGTTGTACTCCGGCATAAACAGCACCACCGCCAGCAGCACCAGCGAGAGGGCCAGCAGCGGCCATGCCAGCTTGTGGAAGAGGTGGTAATCCACCCGGCTGGCCAGCCACAGCCCGCACAGCCCCAGCGCCGCATACAGCAGCTGGGGCCGCAGGTAGGCCCAGGCGTCGCCCCGGCGGTAGAGAGCCACGGCGCTGGATGCGGACGCCAGCATCACCAGCCCAAAGCCCACCAGCGTGAGCACCAGGATCAAAAACGGCAGGTCCATGGCCGGAAGCCGCCGCAGCGGCAGGCGGCGCGGCGCAGCCCTCCGGGTCGTTTTGTTCATGGCAGTCCCCCCTTCCCCTGAAACTTTATTGTACGCAGGGAGAGGGAATATTAGTCGTTCGGGGGTGCATAAATTGTAAAGCGGTCCGCCCTCTCAGGCGCTGCGCGCCAGCTCCCCCAAAGGGGGGAGCCAAGACCTCTTCCCTTTGGGAGAGGTGCCGAGCGCAGCGAGGCGGAGAGGGCGAGGCCGTCCAAAAAGGAGATGATCCGATGTCTGTGCTCCGCACCCTCCCCGAGCGGGCGTTCCGGCGGCGGGCCCGGCTGGTGGCGGTGGTGTTCTGCGCCCTCTGCGCCGGGCTGGCCGTGCGGCTGTTTTTTCTGCAATTGCATGGGGGCGGCTCATACGCCGACCGTGCCCTCGGCCAGCAGCTGCGGGACACCGTCGTCCCGGCCGACCGGGGCAAGATCTTCAGCGCAGACGGAGTGCTCCTCGCCGCCAACAGCAGCTGCTGGACGCTCCGGGCCTCGCCCCGGGAGATGCCGGAGGACAAACTCGCCCTTGCGGCCCACGGCCTTGCCGAAATATTGGAACTGGACGAGGGCAGGCTCTTGGAACAGTTCGGCGACCGCCGCTCCAACGACTGTCTCCTGCGCTACCGCGTGGACCGGGAGACGGCCGACCGGGTGCGGGACCTCTGCGCGGAAAACGGCATCACCGGCATCCGCATCAATCAGGATTCCCGGCGGTGGTACCCGCAGGGGGAGCTGCTGGCCTCGGTGCTGGGCTTCACCAATGTGGACAATGCGGGCGTCTCCGGGCTGGAGCTGCGGTACGACGACCTGCTCACCGGCGAAAACGGCGTGGTGCTCACGGCGGTGAACGCCTGGGGCTATACGCTGGAGCAAAGCTATGAGACCGAGCGTTTTCCCACCGAGGGCGACGGCCTGCGGCTGACCATCGACGCCAACATCCAGCATTATCTGGAAAACGCCCTGTGTTACGCGGTGAAAGAACATCACGTTGCAGCCCGGGCCGTGGGCATCGTCATGGACGTGAACACCGGGGCCGTGCTGGCTATGACCACCACCCCGGCCTACGACCCCAACCAGCCCCGGGTGATTGCGGACAAAACGACACGCCAGACCGTGGAAAGCCTGACGGGCGAAGAGCGCAAAGCCGCCCTGCAGCTGGCCCAGCAGACCCAGTGGCGGAACAAGGCCGTCAGCGACCTGTACGAGCCGGGCAGCGTCTTCAAGCTCATCACCTGCGCGGCGGCGCTGGACGCCGGAGCCATTACCAAGGACTCCAGCTTTTACTGCGGGGAGTCCATCTCGGTGGCAGGCACTCGGTTCCACTGCGCCAACCACAAGCGCCACGGGGCCCAGACCGTCACCCAGGCGCTGGAAAACTCCTGCAACCAGAGCTTCATCCAGATCGGCGCCCGGCTGGGCCGGGAAGCTTTCTGCGATTACTTTGCCGCCTTCGGCCTGCGGGAGCCCACCGGCATCGACCTGCCTGCCGAGCCGAAAAAGAGCCTCTACTACACCGCCGACCGCATGGGCCCCGTGGAGCTGGCCTCCTGCGCGTTCGGGCAGAGCAGCAAGATCTCCTATCTGGAAATGGCTTCCGCCGTCTGCGCCGTCGTCAACGGGGGCCGCCTGATGCAGCCCTATGTGGTCTCGGAGATTCTGGACCCCGCCGGGGATCGGATCGAAGCGGTATCGCCCGTCTGCAAACGGCAGGTGCTCCAGCCCGAAACCAGCGAGACCATGCGGGAGATGATGGAGGCCGTCGTCCTCTACGGCGGCGGGCGGAACGCGCAGATCGCGGGCTACCGGGTGGGCGGCAAGAGCGGCACCAGCCAGAAGCTGGACAGCGCCGACGAAAAAGCCCGCATCGCCAGCTTTGTGGCAGTGGCCCCCATCGACGACCCGCAGTTTTTATGCCTTGTCTGCCTCGATGAACCCCACAGCTGGACCACCGCCGGCGGCAGCCTTTCCGCCCCCGTCTGCGCCGAGGTGCTGGAGCAGACCCTCGTGTACCGCGGTGTTCCCCGTGCTGCCGCAGCCCCCTCCCCCACCGATACAGCGGAGACCGCCGCCGAGCTGCCGGAGGACGGCGACAGCTTCAACGGTGCGTGAGGGCATGAAAAAAGACCGCCGAAGCGGTCTCAAAAAACGTTGTTAGTTCTGCTGCGGCTGCTCCCGGAAGGTGATCTCGCCGGTGGCGCTGTCCATGGCGTCCACGATGGCAAGGCTCTCCAGCTGGATGCCCTGGCTGCGGATGAGCTCGCCGCCCTGCTGGAAGCCCTTCTCGACGGCGATGCCGATGCCCTCCACCGTGGCCCCGGCCTCCTTGGCCAGATCCAGCAGGCCCATCAGGGCGCAGCCGTTGGCCAAAAAGTCGTCGATGATGAGGACGTGGTCCTCCGGGGTGAGGAACTTTTTGGAGACAATGACGTTGTAGATCTTTTTGTGGGTGAAGGACTGGATCTTGGTCTCGTAGTTGTCGTAATCCAGATTGATGCTCATGGATTTTTTGGCAAACACCACCGGCACATCGAACTCGCTGGCCACCACAGCGGCAATGCCGATGCCGCTGGCCTCAATGGTGAGCACCTTGTTGATGGGCTTGCCTGCAAACAGGCGCTTCCACTCCCGGGCCATCTCCTTGAACAGCGGGATGTCCATCTGATGGTTGATGAAACTGTCTACCTTGAGCACATTGCCCTCACGGACAATGCCATCCTTGCGGATGCGATCTTCCAGCATTTTCATATTCTGCGCATTCCTCCCGGTCTCGTGACACTCTCAGGTTTATTTTCATTAGTATACTGGATAAGGGCCGCTGTTTGCAAGATATTTTGTACCCAAATTTGACAAAAAATAACCGCAAATTTCAGACTTTCATCCGAAAAGTAGGACTTTTACGGCACTTTGCCCCGCCGGGACGAATTTTCCGGCCTGCGCTCTTGTTTTCTCCAAAAAATCGAGTATACTGGAAACAATCAGCCGGGCGTTCTGTTCCGCCCGGGCGAGGGGTGCGGCCTCGGGCCGTCTGTGTAAGAAGGAGCGTATCACTATGAAAACGGGTCTCATTTTGGAAGGCGGCGCCATGCGGGGGATGTTCACCGCAGGCGTACTGGACGTCTTGATGGAACACGACCTCGTCACCGACGGTGCCATCGGCGTTTCGGCGGGGGCGGTGTTCGGCTGCAACTACAAGTCCCACCAGATCGGCCGGGTCATCCGCTACAACACCACTTACTGCAACGATAAGCGGTACGCCAGCTTCCGCAACCTGATCCGGACCGGCAACCTGTACAGCGAGGATTTCTGCTACCACCGGGTTCCGGATCAGCTGGACCCCTTTGACGCGGAGACCTTCCGTGCCTCGCCGATGGATTTCTTCGTCGTTGCCACCGACCTGCGCACCGGCGAGCCCATCTACCATAAATGCCGCACCGGCGACGCGGAGGATGTGCGCTGGATGGAGGCTTCCGCCTCCATGCCTCTGGCAGCCAAGGCCGTCCAGATCGGCCATTACGCCCTGCTGGACGGCGGCGTGGCCGACTCCATCCCTGTCCGCTTCTTTGAGTCCATCGGCTACCGGCGCAACATCATCGTGCTGACCCAGCCCAAGGGCTTCGTCAAGAAAAAGAATCAGCTTCTCCCCGCCATCCGGGCCCGGTATTTCCGTTACCCGGCCTTCGTGGAGGCCGTTGCAGACCGCCACGAGCGGTACAACGAGACGCTCTCCTATCTCTCCATGCTGGAGCAGTCCGGCAAGGATTACGTCATCCGCCCGCCCATCCCGCTGGAGATCGGCGCCATGGAGCGCGACCCTGCCCAGCTCCGCCGCGTCTACGACACCGGCCGCGCCGTGGCAGAGATCCAGGTGGAAAAGATCCGGGATTTTCTGGAAAAGGCGAAGGCGGAAGAGTAAAACGCCCCCTTCCTTATCCGTATCTAAACGAACGGCAGCGTACCCATCCAATGGGAACGCTGCCGTTCTTCGTTGTTCTGCTGTGTTTCGTTTCACTCGTTTGTCTTCGGCGGTTCTTCCTCGGCTTTCTCCGCCGCTTTTTCTTTCTT
>RKCM01000160.1 GCA_014858325.1 Oscillospiraceae bacterium
ACGAAGTACAGTGCTTTTTTGGTGGAGAATAGCGGGATCGAACCGCTGACCTCTTGCATGCCATGCAAGCGCTCTCCCAGCTGAGCTAATCCCCCATAAATTCCAGAAGCAAGCCTCTGGAATGGAAAATCTTTAGTGGGAACTTAATCGTCATCGACCATCGCTGTGGGGGTGTGTTTCTGGGTGCATCGCGCTCCCAGCTGAGCTAATCCCCCATATTTTGGGTTTTCTGGGCTGTCGTTCCTGACGACGTATGTTATTATAACAGTCCGAGACCTTTTTGTCAACTGTTTTTTGCAAATTATTTTTGCAGTGTCAAGTGCACCAGCAACTGCAACACGGCCATCTCCACCGTGCTTTCGCTCCTCACCACCCCGCTGTGGTGCCTGATGGTGTGATCTGCGCAAACCCGATTATGCAAAAATGCCCGACGCCTTTTTCCGTGCGCCGGGCATTTTTATTGTTCTTCGATGGCTTTTATCCGTTCCAGATACTGCCCGCCGTACTGCTGGTACAGCGGCTGGACCAGCTGACGGAACGCTTCCAGCTCCTCGTCCGAGAGGGAGATCTCCCGGCAGCCGCCTGCCAGCGCGGCGGCATGGAACTTGCTTTCCTGCTCGGCCCAGAGGGTGCGCTCGTATTGGGCCGACTCCTGCGCACAGGCGCAGAGGGCCTCCCGATATTCCGCCGGGAGCTTGGCCCATGTTTTGCCGCTGGCGATCTGGATCTCCGGCACCCGGCTGTGTTCGTCCACGGTGTAATACTTTGCCACCTTGTAGTGGCCCATACTATAATAGGAAGGCCAGTTGTTCTCCGCCGCGTCGATCTTGCCCGTCTCAAAGGCGGCGTAGACGTCGCTGTAGGCAAAGCTGACCGGCGTGGCCCCCAGCAGACGGATCAGGTCGATGACGATCTGGGAGTCCTGTACCCGGATGGTCTTGCCCCGCAGGTCTCCGAGGCTGCGGATGGGCTGGGTGGAGTAGAAGGACCGGGCCCCGGCGTCGTACCAGCTCAGGCCCACCATGTCCCGCCCGGCAACCGCCTGCAGAAACGATTCGCCGATGGCTCCATCCAGCACCCGCCACATGTGGGCAGAATCCCGATAGAGGTAGGGCAGCTGCAAAATGTTCAGCTGCGGCAGATCGTGGGTCAGCACCGAGAGCGACAGCCGCGCAAAGTCCACGCCGCCGATGGTCAGCTGCTCCCATACTTCCTCCTCGGTGCCGTACACGCCGCTGTCCTTGACCTGCACGAGCACCTTACCCCCGGTCCGCTCCCGGACCAGCTCCGCAAACCGCCTGGCCCCCTCGGTGGTGGGGTAGCCGTCCGGCTGGTTTTCCGCGTAGGTCAGCACAAAGTCCGGCACCACTGCCGCCTGCTGCTCTCCGCAGCCCGCCAGCAGTGCCGCCGTCCAGGCCAGCCCGCCCAGTAAAAAGTCCCGCCGCCTGATCATCGTTTTCCCTCCCCTCCTGTTTTTCACAGTATACCGCATTCGGGCGCGAAAAGCAAAGGGGCCGATGCAAAAACCCCAGCCAACACTCCTGTGCAGAGGAGCGTGGGCTGGGGTACATGGAGAAGAAGAGAATGTCAGGGTCAGATCAGGCCCGTCAGCTGCGGCAGAGTCAGCGAGACGGCCGGGATGTAAGTGACCAGCAGCAGACCGCCGATGATGGCCGCATAATACATGAGCATATAGGGCAGGATCTTTTCCAGGCTGGTACGGCCCACCTTGATGCCGACAAACAGCGCATTGCCCACCGGGGGCGTGATGTTGCCGATGCAGAGGTTGTACACGAGGATCATGCCAAACTGGATGGTGCTCATACCAAAGCTCTGGCAGATGGGCAGAAACAGCGGGGTGAAGATGAGGATGGCCGGGGTCACATCCATAAAGGTGCCGGACACCAGCAGGATGACGTTCATAATGAGAAGGATGATGTATTTGTTATTGGTCAGGCCCAGCAGCAGGGCGGCAACGGCGTCGGGGATCTGCAAGAAAGCCATGACCCAGCCCAGAATGTTGGACACGCCCACCAGGAAGACCACCATGCCGGACATCTTGGCGGAATCCACAATGATCTTCCACAGACTCTTCAGGTTAATTGAGCGGTAGCAGAAAGCCAGAATGAGGGCATAGACCACGGCAATGGCCGAGCCTTCGGTGGCAGAGAAGACGCCGCCCACGATGCCGCCGATGACCACGATGATGAGGGAGAGGGAGGGCAGGGCCCGCAGGGTGCAGATGCCCAGGTTCTTCCAATCGAACCGGCCCGGGGTGCCTTGATAGCCCAGCTTTTTGGCCAGGATGACAGCCACCACAGCGCAGGCCAGCGCCCAGATGATGCCGGGGATGTAACCGGCCATAAACAGCGCGGCCACGGAGGTGCCGCCGGAAGCCAGTGAGAAGGTGATGAGGGCATTGGACGGGGGGATGAGCAGGCCGGAGCAGGACGAAGCCGCATTGGTGGCGGCGGTGACGGCAGGGTCATAGCCCTGCTCATCGGCACCGTCCCGGATCATGGAGCCTACGGCGGCCGCGGCCGCGGAAGCCGAGCCGGAGATGGCACCGAACAGGGCGTTGGTGCCGACGTTGGTGATGAGCAGCGCACCGGGCAACTTGCCGAGGATGGACATGACGAAATCGACCAGCCGCTTGGCAATGCCGCCCTGATTCATGATGTTGCCCGCGAGGATGAAGAAGGGGATGGCGGTAAGGCTGAACTTGCTCATGCCCACAAAGGTGCGCTGGGCAGCGGTCAGCACCGCCACGTTCAGGTCGATGGAAGAAAGAATAGCGGTCAGGGACGAGACCGCAATGGCGTACGAGATGGGCACGCCCAGAAACAGCAGCACCAGCAGGACTGCCAGAATGACGAGTAACGCTTGAATGGCCACAGTTTAACCCTCCTTTTTGGCAGCTGCCTGATCGGCTTCCGCTTTGGCGATGGCCTCAGCGGCTTCGTCGGCCACTTCCAGGCTGATGGTGCCTTGGGCGATGCCGACGATGTTGAGGACGGAATACAGCAGGATGACCACGCCGCAGATGGGCATGGCCCAGTAGAACACGCCCACGGCCACGCCCAGCGAAGAAGTCTGCTGGCCCATGGCAAGGTTCGAGACCTGAATGCCGCCAAAGACCAGGATGGCGGCAGAGAAGACGAAGGCCACGACCTCCCACAGAATGTGGAAAGCCTTGCGCAGGGGCGGGTTCATGCGGTCCACGAGGATGGGGATGTTCATGTGGCCCCGCTCGCCGGAAACGATGGTGGCACCAAACAGGGTGCTCCAGCCAAACAGGTAGCCCACCAGCTCCTCCGACCAGGTGGAGGGAGAATTGAAGATATAGCGCGCAATGACCTGATAGGTGGTCAGGATGACCATGACGGTCATGCTCAGGCCCGCCAGCAGGTTCAGCGCCTTATTGAGCACGCTTCTGATTTTTTCCATATTTGCTCTGCCTCCTTAATCTGCCTGGTAGGCCGCGTTGTAGTCCTGAATGAGGTCGTAGATGGGCTGCAGTTCCGGGTTCGCCTTCAGCACAGACGTATGCAGCGGAGCCATGGCCTCCTGGAACGGCGCGGTGTCCGGGTAGAGGAAGTGGACGTGCTGCTCATTCTCTGCCTTGTCCTTGGCAATGCTCACCGCGTCGGCCCAGGCGTTCTGCTCGGTCTCCTTGACGAGCTCAAAGCCCTCCTCAAAGATGAGCCGCTCGTCGTCGGGGAGACCATGCAGAAACTCATAGTTGGCCACCAGCAGGTCGGGCACCATCTGGTGCATATCGTAGGAATAGTATTTGCAGATGTCGCCGTGGCCGTTGTCGGTCAGGGCCAGCTCGTTGTTTTCCGCTCCATCCAGAATGCCCGCCTGCAGCGCGGTGTACACATCGCCAAAGCCCATGGGGGTGGCGGTGCCGCCCAGCAGGCGCATCATCTCCACGTTGGTGGGAGATTGCTGCACCCGGATCTTCAGTCCCTTCAGGTCGGCAGGGGTCTCAACGGGGGTCTTGACGGTGTAGAAGTTGCGAGTGCCTGCATCCAGCCAGGCCACCGCCTCTAGACCCGCCTTGGAGGTGGTCTTGAAGATGGGGTCGGTCACCTCGGGGTCGTCCATGGCCTCGTGGTAAGCCTCCACGCTGGAAAAGAGGTACGGCAGATTGAAGATCTGGTACTGGGCGCTGAAGGTCTCCATGATGGCGTTGGACGCCACCACAAAATCAATGGCCCCGGTCTGGGTCAGCTGCACCATCTCGGTCTGGCTGCCCAGCAGCTCGCTGGGGTAGATCTCCACCCGGTACTTGTCCCCCAGCTTTTCGTTGATAAAATCGGCAAAAGCCGCCAGTCCCAGATGGTCCGGGTGGGTCGAAGACTGGACATGGCCGATGCGGATGATCTTGCGGTGGTCTGTGCCCGTACCGGCGCTGCCGCCGCAGCCTGTCAGCAGCAGACCGCCTGCCAGCGCAGTCGTGCCCATCAGCGACAGGAATTTTCTTCTCTTCATCAAATTGCGTCCTCCCTTTTATCCTTTGCTTTGTAAAATCATTGTAACAAATCGTACTTTTTTCCGAAACGGGATTTTTTTGCGATAGGCAGGACGATTTTGCTTTTGTTGTATCCAACCACAATTTTCTTCCTGTAAAGACGAAAGAAACTGGCAATTTCGGCTCTAAACAAGCTAAAAAATTGAACCCTCTCCGTCGCACTTCGTGCGCCAGCTCGCCCTTTGGGAGAGGTGGCACGGCGTGAGCCGTGACGGAGAGGGTTCTCTATAGGATCTTATTTCTGAAGAAGGGTCCATCGATATTCGGAGGGCGTCTGCCCGGTGAGCCGCTTGAAAACGCGGGTGAAGTAGTTGGAGTCGCTGTATCCGCAGGCCGTGCTGATGTCTTTCAGGCTGATGCGGGGGTCGGCGATGAGCTGCCGGGCCTTTTCCACCCGGTATTCATTGAGGTAGGCCGAAAAATTGACCTTGAAGCACTGCTTGAACAGCTTGCAGAAGTAGGCGTCGGAGTAGCGCAGCGCCGCCGCCGCGTCCTGCATGGAGATGTCCTCCCGGTAGTGCGCCTCAATAAACGCCTGCACCTGTGCCCGGATGAGGCTGGTGCGGATGTCAGCGTCTTCTTCCTGTGGGGCGGGAGCCGCGGCTTCCTCTGCCGGGCGGTGGGGCAGCTGCCGGGCTGTCACCTGCCGGATGGCATCTTCCACCGCAAATACCAGTTCCTGCTCGTTGTAGGGCTTGAGCAGATAGTCCAGCGCCCGCACCGAGATGGCCTGCTTGGCATAGGAGAATTTATCAAAGCCCGTCAAAAAGAGGATGCCGCAGCGTTTGTCGGTCTCCCGTATCCTGCGGGCCACCTCCAGCCCGGTCAGGCCCGGCATCTCGATGTCCAAAATCGCCACCTGCGGGGCTTCCCGCTCAAAAATTTCCACCGCTTCTCTTCCGTTTTTGGCTTCGTACAAAAAGATCAGGTCCCCTAAGTATCGCTGCAGGGTCTTGCAGAGCACCTTCCGCTCGATCAGCTCGTCCTCGGCCACCAACACTCTGCATTTCATGGCTGCTCCTCCTCGTTTTCCCGGGTCTTTTGCGGGATCTCAAACCGCACCACCGTACCATGGCCCTCCCGGCTGAAGATCTTCATGCTGCCGTCCGGGTACAGCATCGACACCCGCCGGAAGATGTTCCCCAGGCCGATGCTCTTGCCCGTCTGCTCGCTCCGGCGTATTTTTTGCTGCAAGGCGTCCAGCTCCTGGGGGGACATTCCCCTGCCGTTGTCGGCCACTGTCAGAAAGAGCCGGTCGTCCCGCTGCCACACCCGCAGCAGGATGCGCCCGCCTTCCTCGCAGGACTTGAGCCCGTGAGAGTATGCATTTTCCACCACCGGCTGCAGCATAAAGGACGGCACCAAAACCGCCGCAGGCTGCACCTGAATGCTTTTTTCTACGGTAATGCGTCCATCAAACCGCATCTGCTGCAAATAGATGTAATCGTCCAGCCCGTCCAGCTCTTCCTCCAGCGGGATCACCTGCGCCTTGGTGCGGAGGTTGTGCCGGAACAGGCTGCCCAGCCGGACGATCATCTGATCGGTGGCCGAAGCATCCTCCAGCCGGGCCATGCAGGAGATCATGTTGAGGGTATTGAACAAAAAGTGGGGGTCCACCTGGCTTTTCAGCACCTCCAGCCGGGTGTGCTCCAGATCGTTTTTCAGCGTCAGGTTCCGCACCTCTTCCCGGTGCAGAGCCTCCTGTGTGGTGTGGAACTGCGCCATGGCGTGCTTCATCTGGTTGAAAGTGCGCACCAG
>RKCM01000097.1 GCA_014858325.1 Oscillospiraceae bacterium
GGTGGCCAAAGCCGCCGCCGAAGCCGCCGCCGAAACGGCCCAGAGCCGCCTGCCCGCGCTGGAGCAGGACGCCGAGGCGCTGGAAGCCCAGCGGGACGACGCCAAGGCCGACCTGGACGACACCCGGAAGTACCAGAGCCTGCTGGCGGAGAACGAAAAGCAGCTGGCGAACATCCGGGCGGGGCTGGAACTGAAGCTCAAAAACCGCAAAAACGCCCTGGACGAAGCCGACATGGCCGAGCAGAAGCTGGGCCGGGAGCTGGACGCCGCCCGCCAGCGGCTTTCCGTTCTGAAAGAGCTGGAAAAGAACATGGACGGCTACCAGCACTCCGTCAAGACCGTGATGCGGGCGGCGTCTGCCCGCCGCCTGCGGGGCGTCATCGGGCCGGTGTCCGCCATCCTGAGCGTGGAGCCCGGCAAAGAGACCGCCATTGAAACGGCCTTGGGCGGGGCGCTGCAGAACATCGTGGTGGAAAACGAAGCCGCCGCCAAGGCGGGCATTGCCCTGCTGCGCAGCGAGAATGCGGGCCGCGCCACCTTTCTGCCGCTGGATACCGTCCAGCCCGGGGTGTTCCGGGGCAGCCTTTCCGGCTCGGCCCGGCTGGCGTCCAGTTTGGTAAAAGCCGACCCGCGGTATGCCAACATCGTCTCGAACCTCTTAGGCCGCATCGTGGTGGTGGACGAGATCAACGAGGCCTCCCGCGCGGCCCGGGCCCTGGGCTACCGCAATAAGGTGGTCACGCTGGACGGGCAGGTCATCAACGCGGGGGGCAGCTTCACCGGCGGCAGCGTCCAGCGCTCGGCGGGCATCTTTACCCGCAAGCAGGAGATGGAAGAGCTGCGGGGCAAAGCCGCCGCCCTCCAGAAGGACTGCCTGGCCGCGCAGGAAAAGACCGACCAGATGAAGGAGCAGGTGGACGCCCTGCAGGCTGAGCTGACGGCCACCGCCAGCGAGCAGATCACGGCGGGCAACGACCGTGTCCGGGCCGAGGCCGAGGCAAAGCGGCTGCAGGCCACGCTGGAACAGGCCGAGGCAGCGCTGACCGCCCGGAACGCCGAGCGGGAAGCGCTGAGCGCCCGGCGGGCGGAGAGCTTGCAGAAAGCAGCGGCGGCCGCCGCCGAGGAAGCAGCGCTGAACGAACAGATCGACGCGAAGACGGCGGAGCTGGACCGGCTGGCTGAGGGGGACGATGCCTTCCTCACCCGGCAGCGGGCACTGACCGAGCAGGTGAGCGCCAAGCGGCTGGAACAGGTGAGCCGCCAGAAGGACGCGGAGCTGGCCCAGAGCCAGATCGCGGCCCTGGAACAGCGGGCACAGGACGCCGCCGCCCGGCGGGAGAGCCTGGATGCCCAGCTGGAGGCACTGGCCCAGCGCAGCGAGGACTGCCGGGCCGAGATGGAAGCCATCCGCAAAGCCAAGACCGACAGCGCCGGAGTGATCGCCGCGAAGGAAGCGGCCATCCGGGAAGCGACCCAGCAGCGGCTGGGCCGCCAGCAGGCCGAGACGGAGGCGCTGGCCAAGAGCCGCGCCGCCGCCGAGAACCGGGAAGAGCTGGGCCGGGAGATGGCCCGCCTTGCCGAGCGGAAGGCCGCCGCCGAGGCCGAATACGACCAGACCGCCGCCAAGCTCTGGGACGAATACCAGCTGACGGTGAGCGGGGCCGAGGAGGTCTGTGTGGAGTTTGAGAGCCTGCCTGCCCTGCGGGCGCAGGTGGCGGAGCTGCGCAATAAGATCCGCGCCCTTGGCAACGTAAACGTCAGTGCCATTGAAGAGTACAAAGAAGTAAAGGCCCGCTACGACGCGCTGAGCGCACAGGTGGCCGATGTGGAGGGCAGCAAAAACGAGCTGACCCGGATGATATCGAACCTGTGCAGCCAGATGCGGGAGATCTTCTCGGACAGCTTCCGGGCCATCAACGAAAACTTTGGCCGGGTCTTCACCGAGCTGTTCGGCGGGGGCGAGGCCAGCCTGATCCTGGAAGACGAGAGCGATGTGCTTGCCAGCGGCATCGGCATCCGGGTGGCCCCGCCGGGCAAGGTCATCAAAAACCTGGAAGCCCTCTCGGGCGGCGAGCAGGCGCTGGTGGCCATCAGCATCTACTTTGCCATTCTGGCCGTCAACCCCGCGCCCTTCTGCATCCTGGACGAGATCGAGGCTGCGCTGGACGACTCCAATGTGGCCCGCTTTGCCCAGTATCTGCGCCGGGTGAGCGACCGCACCCAGTTCATCGTCATCACCCACCGCCGGGGCACCATGGAGGCCGCCAATGTCCTCTACGGCGTCACCATGCAGGAGGACGGCGTCTCGAAATTGCTCAAGCTGGACCTGGAACAGGTTGACGCGACGCTGGTTTCCTGATATAAATTAAGTAAATAACAAAAATAGGAGGCCACCATGGGACTCTTTGGATTTGGCAAAAAAGAAAAGGACAAGATGAAGGACGGCCTGGAAAAGACCCGCACGGGCTTTTGGGGCAATATCCTCAACACCCTCACCGGCAGCAAGATCGACGATGACCTCTACGACAGCCTCGAAGAGCAGCTGATCCTGGCGGACGTGGGCGGCGAAGTGGCCATCAAGCTGGTGGACGAGCTGCGCGACCGCGTGCAGCAAAAGGGCCTGAAGACCGGCGAAGAGGCCGCGGACGCACTGCGGGACCTCATTGCCGAGGAGATGCGCCCGGAGGCCGAGATGGCGCTGGAGGGCCACCCGGCCGTCCTCCTCGTCATCGGCGTCAACGGCGTGGGCAAGACCACCAGCATCGCAAAGCTGGCGGACTACTACACCCGGCAGGGCCGCAAGGTGATGCTGGCGGCGGGCGATACCTTCCGCGCAGCGGCCAGCGAGCAGCTGGAGATCTGGGCCGACCGGGCAGGGGTGCCCCTCGTCAAGGCAGGCGAAGGCGCCGACCCGGCGGCGGTCATCTTCGATACCGTCAAGTCGGCCACGGCCCGGGGCTACGATATGGTCATTGCCGATACGGCGGGCCGTTTGCACAACAAGGCAAACCTGATGGCAGAGCTTTCCAAGATCAGCCGTAGCGTGAAAAAGGCTTCCCCCGAGGCCAGTTTGGAAACGCTGCTGGTGCTGGACGCCATCACGGGCCAGAACGCCATCAGCCAGGCAAAGGAATTCTGCAAGGCGGCCAACGCCACGGGCATCATCCTGACCAAGCTGGACGGCACCGCCAAGGGCGGCTGCGTCGTGGCCGTCAAGCAGCGGCTTGGCCTGCCGGTGCGGTTCATCGGCGTGGGCGAGGGCATCGATGACCTCATCCCCTTCACGCCGGAGGGCTTCGTAGAAGAACTCATCCCCCGCACGGGCTGGAAGCACTGATAGACTCTCGTTATACTCAAAATAATCATTTATTGCATTTCTTTCATTTCAAATCACGCTTTCCGGGAACGGAAAGGAATGATAAAAATGATAGAAATGGTTTTTACGAGTAAACGATAGAAGAGGAGAACACGTTATGAAGATCTGTGCAGCAACGGGCAACGCGGGCAAGCTCCGCGAATTGCGCCGCATCCTCGAAGCCCAGGGCCACCAGGTGGTGAGCCAGAAAGAGCTGGGCATCACCCTCGAACCCGACGAGACGGGCACGACGTTTGAAGCCAACGCCCTCATCAAGGCCGAGGCCATCTGCACCGCCAGCGGCCTGCCCACCATCGCCGATGACTCCGGCCTGTGCGTGGAGGCACTGGGGGGCGCGCCCGGCGTCTACAGTGCCCGCTACTGCGGCCACCACGGCGACGACGAGGCCAACAACGACAAACTGTTGGAGAACATGAAGGACGTGCCGGCCGGGCAGCGGGGGGCAAAGTTTGTCTCCGCCGTCTGCTTCATTCTGCCGGATGGCCGCCACCTCACCTGCCTGGGCGAGTGCCCGGGCCGGGTGGCCTTCGAGCGGCTGGCGGGGGACTACGGCTTTGGCTACGACCCGCTGTTCATCCCGGCCGAGTGCGGCGTGGGCAAGACCGGCAAGCGCCCCAACACCGAGGGCCGCAGCTACGCCCAGCTGACCCCGGACGAAAAAGACGCCATCAGCCACCGCGGCAACGCGCTGGCAATACTAGAAAGAGAACTGCCCGATTTTTTGAAGGGCGTGCAGAACGATGGCGTACTGGCCAGCGTTTGCAGCAGTGTGAAAATTGAAGTGAAATAAAAGGAGAAAAACTTATGTTGACGAGCAAACAGCGCGCCATCCTGCGCGGCAAGGCAAACACCATGGACCCCGTTTTCATCGTGGGCAAGGGGGAGATCGACGAGACCATGATCCAGGGCGTGAAGGACTGCCTCGACGCCCGGGAGCTCATCAAGCTGAAGGTGCTAGAGAACAGCATGTACAACGCCCGGGAGGCTTCCGTCAAGCTGGCAGAGGCCACCGGCGCCGACTGCGTGCAGGTGATCGGCTCCAAGTTCGTGCTGTACCTGCAGAAGAAAAAGGACAGCGCCTACGCCGACTTGCTGAAGTAAGGCAATGAAGCTGCTGCTTTACGGCGGGACCTTCGACCCGCCCCACTACGGCCACCTGAACAACCTTCGCGCCGCCGCCGCCCGGGTGGCCCCCGACAGGGTGGTGGTGATGCCTGCCGGGGCGTCGCCCTTTAAGCACACCTCCCCCACGCCCCCCGCCCTCCGGGCCGAGATGTGCGGCTGCTTTGCCGCGCTGGCCGAGGAACGGGCCGGGCTGGAGGTGAAGGTGAGCTGCTGGGAGATGGAGCAGGCCGCACAGGGCCGCCGGAACTATACCATCCTCACATTGGAGATGCTGGCGGCGCAGTACCCGGGCGCCGAGCTGTACATGGCCATTGGCAGCGATATGCTGCTCAGCTTTGACGAGTGGCACCGCTGGGAGGAGATCCTGCGGCTGGCAAAGCTGGTGGTGGTGAGCCGGAACATCGGAGACGACCCGGCGCTCCACGCCAAGGCAAAGGAGCTGGACCCCACCGGGGAGCGGATCCTGTTTGCCGCCATAGCGGCCTTGCCCATGGCCAGCAGCCAGCTGCGGGAGCGGCTGGCGGCCGGGGACGAATGCAAAAACGAACTCCCGGCTCTGGTCCGCCGCGTCATCGCGCGGGAGGGCCTGTACACCGGGCAGAGGGAGACGAACGTAAGACCATGACCCAGAAAGAAGCAAAGGAGCTCGTGCGCAGCCGCCTGAGCGACAAACGCTACGAGCACACCCTGAACGTGAAAAAAATGGCCGTCAAGCTGGCCCGGCGCTATGGCGCGGACGAAGACCGGGCCGCGCTGGCGGCGCTGCTGCACGACGCGGCCAAGGAGATCCCCAAGGACGAGATGCGGGCGCTGATGCGGGCCTACCCCCAGTACGCCGAGGGAGGCGAGGAGCGGCCCGTGCCCGTCTGGCACGGCGTCTGTGCGGCCATCCTGGCCCGCACCCAGTGGGGCGTGACGGACGAGGCGGTGCTTTCCGCCATTGCCTGCCACACCGCAGGCAAGCCCGGCATGAGCAAGCTGGATAAGATCGTGTATCTGGCGGATATGACCAGCGCCGAGCGGGACTGGCCCGGCGTGGAACGGCTGCGGAAGCTGGAGCGGAAGGACCTGGACGCTGCCATGCTGGCCGCCCTCAAGCAGACCAACGATTTCGTGCTGTCCGAGGGCAAGCCCCTGGACCCCATGTCCAAGGCCGCTTACGAGGATATCCTGGCCCACCACCCCGCCGAAGAGTGAGCCCAAACCCACAAAAGCGATTGCGAATTGTGGGGAAGAATGCTATACTAAAAGGTAACACGAGCTTTTTGGGGGAACATCGTCCCCAAAAACGGGAAGGAAACAAAACGCATGAGTGAAGCTCCGCGCCGCATCAATACAAACCGCTCGCTGAACCGCCCCACCGAGCAGCGCCCCGCCGAGACCCCGGCGGGCAAGCCGCTGGAAAACCAGCCGGATTTCTTCCGGCCCGAGGGGGCAGAGCCGCCGAGACCAGAAAGGCCGCAGGCAGCCCCGGTGCTGCCCACGCCGGATGACGACCAGACGCTGGGCCTTGGCCCGGTGCGGCCTGTCCGGGAAACGGCGGCGGGTAGTGAGCACCGCGTCCCCCGCCACCTCCTCCAGCATCTCCTCCCGCTTCTTCAA
>RKCM01000052.1 GCA_014858325.1 Oscillospiraceae bacterium
TGCTCCACCGCAAGGCCCCCGTGCCTGCCGCCAGCGCCGCGTCGGCTTCCGGCGCCGAGAGCGCCGGTGCCGCGGAATCCACCAACGGCATTTTCAACCACACGGCGTCGTCTTCTGCCGCCGCTTCTTCGGCTTCGGAGCCCGCCGCCCCGGACAATGCCCTCGGCCTGACCGCCGCACAGGCGCAGGCCATGCGGGCCGACCCGCTGATGGTCCTGGTCAACCACACCAACAAGATGCCCGATGACTATGCCTTCGACACCAAGGAGTGCGGCTCGGCCACCTCCGTCAACAAGACGCTGCAGACTGTGGCCTGCGATGCCTTTTTGGAAATGCAGAAAGCCGCAGCCGCCGACGGCGTGACCATCTGGATGCAGAGCGGCTACCGCAGCGTGGCCTACCAGACCAAGCTCTACGAGAAAAAGACCCAGTACTACCGGGACAAAGGCTTTGAGGAGGCCGCTGCCCGGGAAAAGGCCGCCGCCATCGTCAACCCGCCGGGCTATTCCGAGCACAACTGCGGCCTTGCCGCCGACCTGAACAGCCCCGAGCACACCGGCCTGGACGAGGGCTTTGAGAACACCGCCGCCTTCCGCTGGCTGTGCCAGCACGCAGGCGAGTATGGCTTCATCCTGCGCTACCCCAAGGGGGCCGAGGAGAAGACGGAGATCACCTACGAGCCCTGGCACTGGCGCTATGTGGGCACGGAAAACGCCGCCAAGATCAACGCCAGCGGCCTGTGCTTTGAGGATTACATCGCCGCTTTGCAGACCATCGTCGGCTAACGTCCATCCGTGGGCAGACTGCACAAGATCCGACGGTGAATTTTCGGCAAAAGTTACGTCCGATGCTTTGCATTTTCCACGGTACTATGGTAAACTAACAATAGCCTGCCCTCTGGGGCAGGGTCAAAACGCAAAAGAGGGAATAATCCATGAGAAATCGTTCAAAACTGATCCTTACCACCGCTGCATTGGCTGTGAGCTGCGCCCTGCTTTCCGGCTGCGGCGGTTCTTCTTCCACCGCTTCTTCGGCGGCCTCCTCTGCCTCCGGCCCGGCTGCTTCCGCCCCGGCTTCCAGCGCCGCTGCCGACTCCGCCGAGAACGGCAGCAGCGATGCACTGGCCGACGCCGTGAACACCCTGCTGGATGCGAACCCCATCTCCAACCCGTTTGAGATCGCGGCCATGAACATCGAGTACGACTTCAACCTGCCCGCCGAGGACATCACCAGCTACAAGGGCGTCAAGAGCAACGACAACGGCGACGCCGGCCTTGTGCTGGTCATCGAGCCTGCCGCCGGCAAGGCCGCCGACATCGTCTCCGCCCTGACCGCCTATCGGGAGGATCAGGTGGCCTTCTACGGCAACTACGCCGAGTTTGCTCAGGCCCAGGAGAACGTGAAGAACGCGGTCATCGCCAGCACCGACGACCGGGTGGTGATGGTCATTGCCTCCAACGAGTGCACCGCCGACCTCACCTCCGCCGTGAACAGCGTGCTGGGGAAATAAATATGCTGCAACCCTCTCCGTCAGCGCTTCGCGCTGCCACCTCTCCCGAAGGGCGAGGTTATGCTGCCTCTGCCCAAGGCGCTGCATAAGCTCCCCCGTTGGGGGAGCTGGCGCGGCGCAGCCGCGACTGAGAGGGTTATTTTTGTAAAGGAGGCTGACGCCTTGGTTTTCAGCACCATCCTCTTCCTATTCCGTTTCCTGCCCATTACGCTGGCGCTGTATTATCTGGCGCCCGCAAAGCTCAAAAACACCGTGCTGTTTGTGTGCAGTCTGGTGTTTTACTGCTGGGGCGAGGTGCGGTTCTTCCCCATCATGCTGGCCCTCATTGCCCTGAACTACCTTTGCGGCCTGGGGCTGGAACGCTTTGACCAAAGCGAGCCCGCCCGCAAAGCCTTCCTGCTGGCAGGCCTTGTCGGCAGCCTGGGGATGCTGTTCTACTTCAAATACGCAAACTTCGTCCTCACCAGCGCCAACGCCCTGCTGGGGACAAGCTTTGCCCCCATCCAGGGCATCAGCACCCTGCCGCTGGGCATCAGCTTTTACACCTTCCAGACCCTTTCCTACACCATCGACGTCTACCGCCGGGAGGTCAAGACCGAGCACAACGTCATTGATTTTGGCGCTTACGTCGTCATGTTCCCCCAGCTCATTGCAGGCCCCATCGTCAAATACCGCGATGTGGCCGCCCAGCTCCACGTTTACAAAAACCGCTACAGCCTGCCCCAGATTGAAGACGGCATGACCATTTTCACCTTTGGCCTGGCCAAAAAGGTGCTGCTGGCGGACGCGGTGGGCGCGCTGTGGACAGACATCATCGGCATAGCCGACAGCCCCGCCACCACCTTTGTGGGCCTTGCCAACGCTTCCACGGCGCTGGTCTGGCTGGGCGTCATCGCCTACTCCTTACAGCTTTATTTCGATTTCTCCGGCTACTCCATGATGGCCATTGGCATGGGCAAGATGCTGGGCTTCGATTTCCCCCAGAACTTCAACTACCCCTACATCTCCCGCTCCATCACCGAGTTCTGGCGGCGCTGGCACATGACGCTGTCCGGCTGGTTCCGAGAGTATGTCTATATTCCCCTCGGCGGCAACCGCAAGGGCCTCAAGCGGCAGATCTTCAACCTCTTCGTCGTCGAGCTGCTCACCGGCATCTGGCACGGCGCAGACTGGAACTTCATCTGCTGGGGCTTATACTACTTTGTGCTGCTGGCGCTGGAAAAGCTTTTCCTGCTGCCAACCCTCGAAAAAGGCCGGGTCTGGCCCCATCTCTACACCATGTTCCTCGTGGTGGTGGGCTGGGCCATGTTCGTGGGCAACGATGCCGGTGTCTCCTTTGGGCTGTTGTTCCGCAAGCTCTTTGTCCCCTCCTCCGGCGTGTCGCCGCTGTATTTCCTGCGCAATTACGGGGTGCTGCTGGCAGTCTCGGTCCTCTGCTGCACCCCCCTCATCGAGAAGCTGTGGCAGGCGCTGCGCCGCTGCGTCTTCACCCGTGTCGCCACCATCCTCGTGCTGCTGCTGCTCTCCACCGCCTACGTGGTGGGCAGCACCAACAGCCCGTTTTTGTATTTCAATTTCTAAGGGAGGCTTTCTGATATGAACAAACACGCAAAGCGCCCCTCCCTGCTGCAATACCCGGTGCTGGCGGCCTTCGCCCTCTTCTTCCTCGGGCTGTTCGTGCTGGACCTGGCCACCCCCGACCGCGCCTACAGCGAGCTGGAAAACACCACCCTTGCCCAGCGGCCCAAGCTCACCGCCCCCACTGCCGACGGGCTGAACCGCTACTTTACCGGCTACACCAAATACGTCAAGGATCAGGTCTTCGCCCGGGACCAGTGGATCAGCCTCCAAAGCTTTGCGGAGACGGCGCTGTTCCAGAAGACCCAGAACGGCGGCATCCTGCTGGGCAAAGAGCACAAGATGTTCCCCCGCACCTACGGCCTGCTTGCCAGCGAAACGCGCACCCTGCCCAAGAACACCGCCGCGCTGGAAGCCCTCAGCCAGCGGTATCCCGGCAAGGTGAACGTCATGCTGGTGCCCGCCGCCTCCGCCATCACCCCGGAGGACGTGCCTGCGGGCGCGCCGCTTCTGGATGAGGACCGTTTCCTCGACGAACTTTCCGCCGCCGTACAGGCCGCCGGAGGCCGCTTTGTGGACGTGCGGGACACCCTCAAAGCCCACAAGGACGAATATATCTATTACCGCACCGATCACCACTGGACGAGCCTTGGGGCCTACTACGCCTACGGCCAGCTCTGCGATGCGCTGAGCCTGGCGCCCTTTGACCGGGACGCCCACACCGCCCGCACACAGGACGGCTTCTACGGCACCCACTACTCCAAGGCCCGGACGTGGAACGCCGTGCCGGACACCATCACCTGGTACGAGCTGCAAAACACCCTCACCATCTACAACGTCACCGGCCCCGGCCAGCCCGCCGACGGCACCGCCACCGGCCTTTACAACACGGACAAGCTCTCCGTCTACGACAAATACGCCATGTTCCTCCACGGCAACAACGGCCTGAGCCGGGTGGAGGGGGACGGCAGCGGCAAGATCCTCGTCCTCAAGGACAGCTACGCCAACTGCTTCGTGCCCTACCTGACGGCCAACTACGCCGCCATCGACGTGGTGGATTTCCGCAACTACAACTATGGCCTCGACCCCCTCATTGCCGCCAACGACTACGACCAGATCCTGGTGCTGTACAGCTTCGACAGTTTCAAGAGTGACCCCTACCTCTACCGGGCCGGGGTAGCAGGCTGATCTGCGATTTATTGCAGTGCATTCTGACAAAGTTTGGAAGAGATTTTCATGCGAGTTCCCGTTTTTGGGCAAACCGCTTGCAGAATCTGCCCCCCTGTAGTAGAATGAAGGTATGAGAGGGACGTTTTTCCACTTCATTTGCAGACCATTTGTAAAGGAGTAACGATATGATGACCAAGAACCTGAATCTTCCCGCCTCTTACGCCGCTATGACCGAGGAGGAAATGACTTATACCCAGGGCGGCGGTGCCTTTGGCGCAGCAGCCACCGTGGTGGGTGCCGTGGTGCTGGGCTCCAGCTACCTGTGGGGCATCGGCCAGGCCAAGGATTGGCTCAGCGTCAAGAAGAACCGTGAGGGCAACTTCCTCACCGTGGCGGGCCGCGCCTCCGACGCCATCGCCGCCGATATGGCCAAATCCCCCGCCAACTTCCTGCGCGACGCGGTGTCCACCGCCATGGTGGTCAGCCTCGCACCCCTGAGCGCCATCCTGATGATCTTCTGATTCCCTTTTCCCTGCCCTTACGGAACGCACGATGCTTTTCTGCATCGTTTGGCTTTTGCTTTCAAAGGAGTATTACTATGGAGACCACGATGATGTATCCTGCGGCTTATTGTGTCATGACCGAAGAAGAAATGACCTATACCGAAGGCGGTGCCAATCTTCTTCAGGCTGTCTGCGCGGTCGCCATCCCGGTTTACGGCTGGCTCGCAGGCGTTTCTGCCATCCGCGATTATCGCAAAGCGCACCCGACCAACTGGACCAGCACCGGCATCGACGCATGGAACAAGTACATGGATAAGAGCCTCCCGAACACCATTTACGGTGCAGGCTGTGCTTTCTGGACAGCTTCTTCCTGCTTCACCGGCGTCGGCCTGCTCGTCAATGCGCTCGTCATCCTTTCGTAACTATTCTTTTTCTCCAAAGCATCCAGGCATAAAAGAAAGACCATCCCGTCCGGGATGGTCTTTCTTCGTTCCTGCGCAAACTTTACCGCTTACGCAAACATATCCTTCAGCCGCTTGAAGAAGCCCTTGCGCTTCTCGTAGTTTTCCTCTTTCAGGGTGCCCTCAAATTTCTTCAGGGCATCCCGCTGGGTCTTGTTCAGCTTTTTGGGGATCTCCACTTCGCACTTGACGTACATATCGCCCCGGCCCCGGCCGTTCAGGTACTGGATACCCTTGCCGCGCAGGCGGAAGGTGGTGCCGCTCTGGGTGCCCTCGGGGATGGTGTACTCCACCTTGCCGTCGATGGAGGGCACCGTAACGTTATCGCCCAGCACCGCCTGGCTGTAGGTGATGGGCACCGTGACCCAGATGTCATAGCCATCGCGCTGGAACACCTCGCTGGGCTGGACGGACACCATCACGATGACATCGCCCGCAGGGCCGCCGTTGGCACCGGCATCGCCCATGCCGCGCAGTGCAAAGCTCTGATCGTCGTCGATGCCCTTGGGGATGGAGACCTCCAGGGTCTTCTTGGCGGCGTTCTTGCCGCTGCCGTGGCAGACCTTGCAGGGGTTCTTCACCAGCTTGCCCTTGCCGCCGCAGCGGGAGCAGGGCTGCTGGGTCTGCATCACGCCAAAGGGGGTGCGCTGCTGGCGGATGACGTAGCCGCGGCCGCCGCAATCCGGGCAGGTCTCGGGGCTGGAGCCGGCCGCACAACCGCTGCCGTGGCACTCGGTGCACTCCTGCTGGCGGGTGATGGTGATGTTCTTCTTGCAGCCATGCACGGCCTCGTCAAAGCTCAGGGTGATGCGCACGCGGATATCCTGACCCTTGCGCGGTGCGTTGGGGTTCGCCCGAC
>RKCM01000055.1 GCA_014858325.1 Oscillospiraceae bacterium
TCTGATGCCCACCTGCCGCGAGTGCGACATCAAGATGGCCATCCACATGGACGATCCCCCTTGGGATATCTTCGGCCTGCCCCGCCTGCTGGTGGATGCCCAGAGCATCGACCGCTTCCTGAGCATGGTGGATGACCCCTACAACTGCCTGACCCTGTGCACCGGCAGCCTGAACGCAAACCCCAACAACAACTGCGCTGAGATTGTGCGCAAGCATTGCGACCGCATCGCATTTGGCCACATCCGCAACATCCACCACTTCCCCAACGGCGATTTCTCCGAGGCTGCTCACCGCGATTGCTGCGGCGAGACCGGCATCATTGAGATCCTGCGCGCTTACCATGACTGCGGCTTTGAGGGCTACATCCGCCCCGACCACGGCCGTCAGCTCTGGGAGGAAGGCCCCGGCAACTGCCGCCCCGGCTATGGCAAGTATGACCGTGCTCTGGGCATCCAGTATATGCTGGGCGTCTGGGACCTGCTGGACCGTCTGGATGAAGAGAAAAAGAAAGGCTGAGGCTGATTATTATGAAGCTGTCTGAGATCAAGAACGGCAATCTGTCCGCCGAGTGGGCAGAAAAAGGCTACGAGCTGCCCAAGTTTGACGTGGAGGCTGTGAAGGCCAAGACCCACGCCGAGCCTACCTGGGTGCACTTTGGCGCGGGCAACATCTTCCGCGCTTTCCCCGCTGCCGTGCTGAACGACGCGCTGAACAGCGGCAAGTACGACCGCGGCGTCATCGTGGCCGAGAGCTTTGATTACGAGATCATCGACAAGGCTTACCAGCCCTACGACAACCTGAGCCTGCTGGTCTGCCTGAAGTCCACCGGCGAGATCGAGAAGAAGGTCATCGCCTCCGTCACCGAGAGCCTGAAGGCCGATTACTCCTTCGGCGCCGACTGGGCCCGTCTGGTGGAGATCTTCCAGAACCCCAGCCTGCAGATGATCTCTTTTACCATCACTGAGAAGGGCTACGGTGTGGCTCCCGCTGATCTGGAGCGCGGCCTGACCCCCGTGCTGGCCATGGGCAAGGTCACCGCTCTGCTGTACGAGCGCTTCAAGGCCGGCGCATTGCCCCTGACTGTGCAGAGCATGGACAACTGCTCTCACAACGGCGATAAGGTCAAGAACGCGGTCCATGCCTACGCTTCCAAGTGGGTGGAGCAGGGTCTGGTGCCCGCCGAGTTCCTGGCTTATGTGCAGGACGAGACCAAGATCACCTTCCCCTGGAGCATGATCGATAAGATCACCCCCCGCCCCGATGCCAAGGTTCAGCAGATGCTGGCCGACGACGGCTTTGAGGACAACTACACCATCATCACCGAGAAGCACACCTTCACCGCTCCCTTCGTCAATGCCGAGGAGACCCAGTACCTGTGCATCGAGGATCACTACACCAACGGCCGTCCTCCGCTGGAGCTGGGCGGTGTGCTCTACTGCGACCGCGAGACCGTGGACAAGATCGAGAAGATGAAGGTCTGCACCTGCCTGAACCCCCTGCACACTGCCATGTCCATCTATGGCTGTATGCTGGGCTACACCCTCATCTCCGCCGAGATGGCAGACGAAGACCTGCGCGCCTTCATCCAGAAGATCGGCTATATCGAGGCCATGCCCGTGGTGGTCGATCCCGGTGTGCTGAACCCCTACGAGTTCATCGGCGCGGTCATCAACCGCCGCCTGCCCAACCCCTTCATGCCCGATGCCCCCCAGCGCATCGCCACCGATACCTCCCAGAAGCTGGCCATCCGCTTCGGCGAGACCATCAAGGCTTACGAGGAGCGCGGTCTGGATAAAACCAACCTCGTCCTCATCCCGCTGGTGCTGGCAGGTTATGCCCGCTACCTGAAGGGCATCGACGACAACGGCCAGCCCTTTGAGATCTCTCCCGATCCGCTGCTGGCCGAGCTGCAGGCCATCGTCAATCCCTTGGAGGTCAAGGAAGGTGAGCAGGACTTCAGCTGCCTGAAGAACCTCTACAGCCGTGCCGACATCTTCGGCGTGGACCTGTACGCCGTCGGTCTGGGTGAAAAGATCGAGGGCATGGTCAAGGAGCTGTACGCCGGCAACGGCGCAGTCCGCAAGACCCTGCACAAGTACACTCTGGCCCGCTAAACGGAAAACCGAAACGTACCATCCCCAAGCCCGCGCTGCGCTTTGCTTTGCCGCAGCGCGGGCTTTTTGTGTTGCAGAAACGGAAAGACGGCAGAGCCCCTAGGGGCTCTGCCGTCTTTCGCAGGATGGAATCGAAAAGGAAAAGTGGTAGAAAATGTCGAAAGGATGCGGCGGATCAGCGCTTGACGTTGAATGCGCCCATGCCGGGGTAGACGGCGCTGCCGCCCAGGTCCTCCTCGATGCGGAGCAGCTGGTTGTACTTGGCCACCCGCTCGGTGCGGCTGGGGGCGCCGGTCTTGATCTGGCAGGTGTTCAGCGCCACGGCCAGATCGGCGATGGTGGTGTCCTCGGTCTCGCCGGAACGGTGGGAGCTGATGGCGGTGTAACCGGCCTTGTGAGCCATTTTGATGGCTTCCAACGTCTCCGAAACGGAGCCGATCTGGTTCAGCTTGATGAGGATGGCGTTGCCGGCCCCCAGCTGGATGCCCTTGGCCAGACGCTCGGTGTTGGTGACGAAGAGGTCGTCGCCCACCAGCTGGACTTTGCCGCCCAGCTCGCGGGTCATCTCCTGCCAGCCCTCCCAATCCTCTTCGTCGAGGCCGTCCTCGATGGAAATGATGGGGTATTTCTCCACCAGAGCCTTCCAGTGGGCGATCAGCTCCGAGGAGGTGTACTCGGTGCCCGCCTTGGGCAGCTTGTAGAAGCCCTTGCCCTTGGGGCTCTTCCACTCGGAGGAAGCAGCGTCCATGGCCAGCATGAAGTCGCGGCCGGGCTGATAGCCGGCCTTTTCGATGGCAGCCAGAATGGTCTCGATGGTCTCCTCGTCGCTGGAAAGGTTGGGTGCAAAGCCGCCCTCGTCGCCCACGGAGGTGGCCAGACCCTTGGCTTTCAGGATGGAGGCCAGCGCGTGGAAGACCTCGGCGCACCAGCGCAGGCCCTCTTTGAAGGAGGGAGCGCCCACGGGCATGATCATGAACTCCTGCGTATCCACAGTGTTGGTGGCGTGTGCGCCGCCGTTCAGAATGTTCATCATGGGGACGGGCAGGCGGTTGCCGTTCACGCCGCCCAGAAAACGATACAGCGGCATCTCCAGCGAGGCGGCGGCGGCCCGGCAGGCGGCGATGGACACGGCCAGAATGGCGTTTGCGCCCAGATTGGATTTGTCCTTGGTGCCGTCGGCTTTGAGCATGGCGGCGTCCACCGCGTAGACGTCGGAAGCATCCAGCCCCACCACCGCGTCGGCGATGACGGTGTTGATGTTCTCCACGGCCTTGGTCACGCCCTTGCCCAGATAGCGGCCTTTGTCGCCGTCCCGCAGCTCCAGCGCCTCAAACTCGCCGGTGGATGCGCCGGAAGGGGCGCAGCCCCGGGCAACAGTGCCGTCGGCCAGCGTGATCTCGGCCTCCACGGTGGGGTTGCCGCGGGAGTCCAGGATCTCACGGCCAAGGACGGATTCGATCTCCAGATAATGCATAAGAGTTTGCCCTCCTGTAACATGCTCTTCTCAATTTAGGTAGTATACGCTAACTAACCTGCGTTTATCCTATCACGTTTTGCAGGAGGATGCAAGGGGGCAGGGGAATGTTAGGCGGCGCGAATTTGTATGTCGTGAATCCCTTTCACTTGGCGGTTGCTCGAAATGAACAATTTGAAAAAGTAAACAAAAACAGGGCTTTGAATTTGTTAAAAATAGCGGATTTTGCCTGAAAATGCTCCAAAAACTATGGACGCTTTGTGAATTGCGCAACCTTTCTGAAGTGCTATAATAAGGACAGCGAAGCAGAGAAGCTTTGAGGAAAGGTTCTCTGCTTCTTGGCTTTACACGAAATCGTCCAAACGTAAGGAGGATATATAGTATGAAAAAGATCTCTCGTCGCAGCTTCCTGGCAGCTGCCGGTGTTTCTGCCGCTGCTCTGGCTCTGACCGCCTGCGGTGGCTCTTCTTCCACTGCTGCTTCTGCTTCTACTGCTGCCGGCTCTGCAGCCGGTTCGGCTGCTTCCGGCGATACCATCAAGGTCGGCGTTCTGGGCCCCATGACCGGCGATGTTTCCGTTTACGGTCTGGCCGTGATCAACGGCGCTACCCTGTATCTGGAGCAGGTCAATGCCAACGGCGGCGTCAACGGCAAGCAGCTGGAGGTCATCACCATGGACGAGCAGGGCGATGCCACCCAGGCTGTGACCTGCTTCACCAAGATGTGCGATCAGGGCATCACCGCGCTGGTGGGCGATGTCACCACCACGCCCACTCTGGCTCTGGCGGCTGAGAGCGCCGATTACAATATGCCCATGGTCACTGCTTCCGCTACCGCCGAGGCTGTCACCTACGATGCCGAGACCGACACCGTGAACGAGAATGTCTTCCGCGCCACCTTCACCGACCCCTTCCAGGGCATCAAGATGGCCGATTACGCTTACCAGAAGCTGGGCTACACCCAGGCTGCTGTCATCTATCTGAAGGGCGCTGACTACAACGAGGGCCTGGCAGAGAACTTTGTCAAGGAGTTCGAGAGCCTGGGCGGCACCATCGTCGATCAGGAGACCTACGCCGAGGGCGACGTGGACTTCAAGACCCAGCTGACCACCATTCTGGGCAAGAACCCGCAGGTCGTCTTCTGCCCCAACTACTATCAGGATGTGGGCCAGATCCTGGCTCAGGCTGAAAGCATCGGCCTGACCGTTCCCTTCCTGGGCGGCGACGGCTGGGATGGTCTGGAGGGCTACGCCACCGCCGACCAGCTGAAGGACGCTTACTTCTGCGCCAACTACGCAAAGGGCTCCAACACCGAGTTCGAGAGCGCTTATAAGGAGAAGTACGGCGAGGATTACCCCAACGGCTTTGCACCTCTGGGCTACGATGCCGCTATGACCGTGGTCTATGGTCTGCAGGCTGCTGAGGACGCTGGCCTGGAGGCTGGCACCGACGAGTACAAGCAGGCGGTCATCGACGCCATCGCTTCCGGCACCATCGACGGCATCACCGGCACCTTCACCTTCGATGAGCACCACAACCCGGTGAAGCAGACCGCTATCCTCTGCTTTGACGGTGCGACCCCTGTCCTGAAGGAAATGTTCTAAGTGCTTTCGGGCGGCGGCACCGGTGCCGATGCTCAGGAAGCCACCCCCTGAAAAACGTGTAAGGATCCTTTGTGGAGACCGCCGGGAAGGTTTCTTCGGCTGTCTCCACTTTTTTATTCCGATCTAAGAAAGGAAGGTTCAATCTCCATGACAGTGTTCTTTAGTCAGCTGATCAACGGTCTTTCCCTGGGCAGCATCTATGCACTGATCGCACTGGGCTACAGCATGGTGTACGGCATCATCCTGCTGCTGAACTTCGCCCATGGCGATATCATTATGGTGGGCGCTTATATGTCCTGGTTCATCATGAACCAACTGGGCCTCGGCCCCGTTACGGCCGTCTGCGCCACCATCATCGTCTGTACGCTGCTGGGTGTGGTCATCGAAAAGATCGCCTATACTCCTCTGCGCGGCGCACCCCGCATCTCCCTGCTGATCACAGCCATCGGCGTCTCCTTCTTTTTGGAGTATGCTGCAGAGCTGATCCTGGGCTCCGGCGCAAAGGTCATCCCCGCCTACTACACCAATAAGACTTTCAAGGTCGGCTCGGTGCCTCTGGGCCTGACCGCCGTCATCACGCTGGTGGTCACCATCCTGTCCATGCTGGTGCTGACCTTCCTGGTCCAGAAGACGAAACTCGGCAAGGCCATGCGGGCCGTGTCGGAGGACATGGACGCTGCCCGCCTGATGGGCATCAACGTCAACAGCACCATCTCCTTCACCTTTGCCGTCGGCTCGGCGCTGGCCGGCATCGGCGCGGTGCTGTACTGCTGCTCCTACCCGCAGGCCACCCCCACCATGGGCTCCATGCTGGGCCTGAAAGCCTTCGTCGCCGC
>RKCM01000027.1 GCA_014858325.1 Oscillospiraceae bacterium
GGGCACGGCCACCCGGCGCAGGTGCATCCCGATGAGGGTGCCGCCGATGTCAATGCCCGCGGGGGCCCGGATCTCTTCCACGGCCACAGGGTCCGCAAACTGTTTCCAGCAGGTGGTGGCCCAGCTGCCGCCCGCGTGGGGCCGGGGCACCACGCAGACCTCCTCCCAGCCGTATTTCTCGGCGGCGGCCCGTTCCAGGATGATGGCCCGGTTCAAATGCTCGCAGCACTGGGCGGCAAGGTACACCCCCGCCTGCGCCAGCACCGGGGCCGCGCCCGCGTAGACGGCCTGCGCCGCCTCCAGGCTGGAATCCTTGCCGATGTGCCCGCCCACGATCTCGCTGGACGAGCAGCCGATGACAAAGACGTCGCCTTTTTTCAGCTTTGCCACAGCCAGCAGTTCTGTCACTGCCTGCCGCGCCTCGTTTTCGATCTGCTGTTTGAATGCTTCGGTCATATAGAAACACCTCTATCTGATTCCGCAGGGCCCACTGCCTCCCGGCAGAGTGGGCCCATGCAGTTTGATCTGCTTTTTCTATTTGCCAAGGGCTCCCCCTTCGGGGGAGCTGGCGCAAAGCGCCTGAGAGGGTCAAATCCGTATCCAGCGCAGTTCTCCCGCGCCGGAGATGCCCACATAAATTCGGTTCCCCGCCGGGCACAGGGCCGCCACGCTGCCCAGCTGCCTGCCGCCGTAGGGGCACAGCAGCGTTCCATCCGAGGAAAACCGCTCAGCGCTGATGGCGCTGGCGGGCAGAGAGACCAGCCTTTCCTGCATGGATTCGCTCAGGCGGAGGGCCGCGCCGCGCAGCAGGGTGCCGTCGGCGTGGTCTTCCAGCCAGCCCAGCCTTGCCCAGCGGTAGCCGATGTCCACGGTGCCGTCCTCTTCCACGGCCAGTGCCCCGGGGTAGCCGGGCAGGCCCTGTGCAAAGACGGCGCAGCCTTTGCCGCCTGCCGTCAGCTCCCGGCCCGTGGTGGGCACGGCCCAGACGCAGCGGCTGGCAAGGTCCGCCGCATAGAGGGTCTCGCCATCCGCCGAGAGGGCCAGCGCCGACGCTCCGGCTACGCCCCCCAGCACCTGCTCCACCGTGCGGGCGGCAGGGTCGTAAACATAGACGCAGCCGCTGGCCGTGTGGGCAAAGAGCTCGGTCCGCAGCGCGGCGGCCAGGCCGTACCGGGCCGGGACCTGAGCGGCGTCGGTAAAGTAGACCTTGCCGTCGGGCCCCACTGCCACCGCCGCCGGGCAGGCCAGGGCCCGGCCGTCGATCTGGCTCACCACCGGCTCCATCTTTACGCCAAGACTGTCCGTCGTCACCTTGTAGAGCTTGCCGCCGTCCGGCTCAAGGGCCGTCAGCCAGAGGGTACCGTCGGGCGCAAAATCAAAATCGGTGATCTCCCCTTCCGGCAGTTCCAGCACCTCGGTGCAGCCGCTGCCGTCCGGCTGCATCCGCTGCAGCACCCCCACCTTGGGCAGGGACGCCGCCGTGTACACCCAGCCGTCCTGCACCCGGATGGCATCGCCCATCTCGTAAGCTTTCAGGTCCAGCGCATCCGCAGCGTCGGCCCCTCGGGTCTGGGCCGTCCGCTCGGCCACATCACCCGGCGTATAGGGCTGGGGCGGCGCGGCGATGGGCCGGAACAGCAGCGCATACACCAGTGCCACCGCGGCCAGCGCCGCAAACACGTTGCTGGCCACCCGGAAACGATGGAGCATGGCTTCCCGCTCGATGGCCATCTGGGCCTGCGCCTCGGCTTTCTGCCGGGCGGCCAGGGCGCGGACACGGTCGGCGCGGCGCATCCAGCGGTCTACAAAGAGCGCCGCCTGGGGCCCCACGGTGATCGACGCAATGAACAAGATCAGGATAAATTCAACGAGTCCGATGCGCATAAGCAGTTTTCCTTTTCGAGGGTGTGTTCTTATCAGAATAGTATAGCACACTTGCCGCAAAAGAAGCAACCTGCGAAGCAGACGGAGAGGTTTTGCCCCCGCAATTGTTTTGTCCTGCTGCCTTGTGGTATACTATACAAAACGCGACTTTTCCAAAGGATTCACTCAAACTTCACAAAAATTTCCAATTGTCGCTGTAAGATAAAACTGGACTTTTTATGATCCGGCACAAGACGCTTCAACAGGAACCTTTGCAAGAGGAGGCACCTTTTTATTATGGCTAAAATTTTGATCGTGGACGACGAGCCCCGCATCCGGGAGCTCATCCGGGAACATTTGCAGTATGCGGGCTATGTGTGCGAGGAGGCCGGTGACGGCTCGGCAGCCCTCAGCCTTTTGAGCGGCGGCGGGTACGATCTGGTCATCCTCGACCTCATGATGCCCTTTATGGACGGCATGACCTGCCTGCGGGAGATGCGCAACCGCCACATCAACACCCCCGTCATCATCCTGACGGCCCGGGGCGAGGAATACGATAAGCTGGCCGGGCTGGAGGGCGGCGCAGACGATTACGTCGTCAAGCCCTTCTCCCCCCGGGAGCTGGTGGCCCGGGTAAAGGCCGTGCTCAACCGCACCATGCCCAAGACCGAAGCCGCCGACGGCACCATGACCTTTGGCGAGCTGACCATCGACACCGCCAGCCACACCGTCCGCGTCTCGGGTGAGGAGGTCAGCCTCACCCCCAAGGAGTTCGACCTGCTGGTCTTTCTGGCCTCCAACCGGGGCATCGCCCTCAGCCGGGAGAAGATCTTGCAGAAAGTGTGGAACTACGATTATTTCGGCGAGGACCGCACCGTAGACACCCATGTCAAGATGCTGCGGGGCCACCTGGGCAAATGCCGCGGCTACATCGCCACTGTCTGGGGCATCGGCTACAAGTTCGACCCCGACGCGGCCTTGTAAGCGGGGGCTCTGCTCACCATGCGGCAAACGAGCAAAGCCAAAAAGCGGCGCACCATCGGCATCCGCGGGCAGCTGATGTGGTTTCTTTCCGCCATCTGCCTGCTGCTTTTGCTGTTGTTCTGGTTCCTCAGCACCCAATTGCTGGAGCCGCTCTACACCACCCACATCCAAAAGCAGCTCACCGAGCAGGCAGACGCCATCGTGGAAAAGCTGGACGAAGCCATCGAGGGGGGGCAGACCCTCTCCTACTGGGGCTTCGGCAGCCGGCTTTCCGTCAACACCTCTTTTTTCAACGCACTGAGCGCGGAGGTCTTTGAAAACAGCGGCATGAGCAGCTTCTGTGTGGACATCTCCGACAGCACGCTGCGGCAGATCTTCAAGGTGGAGAACCTCTCCTACTGCAACCTCCACCGCACCAAGCCCACCGACGCCGCCAACGAGCCCGCCAGCTACAGCACCGCCCGGGCCATGCGCCAGCTCTGCCGGGAGACCGGCGAGTGCGTGCGCAAGATCAATCCGCCCAGCCCCTCCGGCTCGGTGCAGCTGATGGTGGGCAAGACCACCGCCGACGGCAGCTACACCGTCCTTGTCACCACCAGCCTGATGCACGTCTCCGAGGCCGGCCAGGTGCTGAGCACCGTGCTGCCCATCGCGGCGGTGCTCATCTTTGCCTTTTCCATCTCGGCGGCGTGGCTGTTCAGCGAGTGGTTCACCAAGCCCCTGCGGGAGGTGTCCGCCGCCGCCCGTCAGGTGGCGCAGGGCAACTACCGGGTGCAGGTGGACTCCACCCGCAACGATGAGCTGGGCGACCTGACCCAGGAGTTCAACCACATGGCCCAGGAGGTGCAGCACGCCTCCCAGATGCAGCGGGACCTGCTGGCCAACGTCTCCCACGACCTGCGCACCCCCCTCACCCTCATCAAGGGCTATGCGGAAACGGTGCGGGACATCACCGGCGACGACAAGGCCCACCGCGACGAACAGATGAACATCATCGTGGACGAGGCCGACCGCCTGACGGCGCTGGTCTCCTCCGTCATGGAGCTGAGCAAGGTGACCAGCGGTGCCATCCAGTGCGAGCGGGTGCACTTTGATATGGGCCAGCTCTGCGACGAGGTCAGCGAGCGGTACGACGCCGTCTGCGCCCAGAACGGCTGGCACCTCCGGCTGGAGATCCCCGAGGAGGAGCTGCCTGTTTACGCCGACCCCGACATGATGCAGCGGGCGCTGCACAACCTTCTGGGCAACGCCATGCACCACATCGGCGAGGACGGCATCTTCCTCCTGCGGGCGGCCAAGTGCCCCGAGGGCGTGCGGGTTGAGGTGGAGGACCACGGCCCCGGCATCTCTGCCGAAGACCTGCCCTACATCTTCGACCGCTACTACCGCTCCCGCTCCGACGCGGGCAAGCAGGGCACCGGCCTGGGGCTTTCCATCACCAAGGCCATCTTCCAGCAGCACGGCTTCCGCTTCGGCGTCCAGAGCACCGTGGGCAAAGGCACCACGTTCTGGTTTATCATGAGCGATATTGCGCAATAAAATATGCCGTCGGGAAGGCTTTCCCCCTCCCGGCGGCGTTTGTTTTTTGATTGCAATTTGTCAAATTTTATGGTACACTTGGATTGCCGTCAGAAATGGCGGTGGCGCTGTGTCGAAACGCAGGCGGCTCACTCCTTACCCGACGCACTACTTGTTTCCAGGAACGAAGCAGAGCCCCGGGCAGGGACTTTTGAAAGTTTTCTCCCCGGTGGCTTTGGCCGGAAGGGGGGATGTCGTATGACATTGACTGAAACGCTTACATTTTTGGCGGTCATCATCAGCTTGCTGAGCTTAATCTTTACGGTCTTGTTTGGTGCTTTTGATATCGCATGGAAAATTGCAGAGCGGCAGAATAAAAATGGACAGAAGAAATGACCGCCTCGTAGTCTTCCCAAACTCCGGCGGTCATTTTTCTGATCTAATGGGTTAAGGGGTGGGCCGTTTGCGGACACCGCGCCTTTTCTATTTGTAGTATAGTCAATTTTTCACGGCTTGTCAAGGGTTTGGGGCCCTGGGCGGGTCGTTTTGCCATTTCTGGCCTGCCCGCCCCGCCTCTTTCCGCTTTTTCCGCAAAATCTCTCGTTTTTTTCGCTCTGCCATGTTATAATAAAGTGTTGGTAACCATTCTAAAAACAAAAATCAGGAAAAAAGCAGCTATGACAAACACAAACGACATCTGGCTCCTTGTGGGCCTTGGCAACCCGGAGCCCAAATACGACGGCACCCGCCACAACGCAGGCTTTGCCGCCCTCGACGCACTGGCCGAGACGTGGGGCATCTCCGTATCCAAAACAAAATTTCAGAGCCTGTGGGGCCAGGGCGAAGCTAACGGCCACAAGGTGGTGCTGCAAAAGCCCCTCACCTACATGAACCTTTCCGGCGACGCCATCGCCCCGCTGGCCACCTTCTTCAAGATCCCCGCCGACCATGTCATCGTCCTGTGCGACGACATCACCCAAAGCCCCGGCAAGCTGCGCATCCGGCCCTCGGGCTCGGCAGGCGGGCACAACGGCCTCAAGAGCATCATTGCCCGGCTGGGGGGCGAAAACTTCCCCCGCATCCGCATCGGCGTGGGTGCCAAGCCCCGCCCGGATTACGACCTGGCCGACTGGGTGCTGGGCAAGTTCCCCCCGGCCGACGCCAAGGCCATGACCGACCGCTACCCCGACATCGAAGCCGCAGCAAAGCTCATCATGGACGGCAAGCTGCAGATGGCCCAGAGCAAGTATAACGGTTAAGCACATCGGGCAGGCTGGTAGCTTTCTCTTCGGACACGAATCGGGCCATTCCATCGCCCGCCCTATTGCCTGGCGGCAACAGGGTCCCACCCCAGCGGACGGTCCTCAGAGAAACTGCCAGCCTGCTGATAACGGCATAGACAATGGGGAAGGAGGTTTCCCATGTACGAAGCACTGCTGAAAAACACTGCGGAATACCAGAAGATCGCGGCCAGCCTTGCCACGCCGGGGCCGGCGGCCCTGTTCGGGCTGCCTCCGGCGGGCCGGGCTCTGCTGTATGCCGCCCTGCAAAAGGATCTGGACCGGGTGGTGTGCATCGTCACCCCCGGGGAAGCCGAGGCCACCCACTTTGCGGAAGACCTCAAAGTGGGTGGCCTCGGCTTCC
>RKCM01000104.1 GCA_014858325.1 Oscillospiraceae bacterium
TGCTACAACGAGCTGGCATAAAGGAGGTTGGTAAGAAATGGCATCTGAAAACAAGTCCAAGGTAAGCATCCTTACCAACGGCATCATCAAAGAGAACCCGGTTCTGCGTCTGGTCCTGGGCACCTGCTCCTGCCTGGCCGTCACCACGGCCGTTTCCAGCGCACTGGGCATGGGCGCAGCCTTCACCTTCGTGCTGGTCTGCTCCAACATTCTGATCTCGCTGCTGCGCAACGTGATCCCCGCTAAGGTCCATCTGCCCTGCTACATCGTCATCATCGCAGGCTTCGTTACCATCGTGCAGATGGTGATGCACGCCTACATGGTCAGCCTGTACACCGCACTGGGCGTCTTCCTGCCCCTGATCGTCGTCAACTGCATCATTCTGGGCCGTGCCGAGATGTTCGCCTGCAAGAACAGCGTGGTGGATTCCGCACTGGACGGCGTGGGCATGGGCATCGGCTACACCCTCACCGTTGTGCTGATGGCTACCATCCGCGAGGTCCTGGGCAGCGGCACCTGGCTGGGCTTCCAGGTCCTGCCCGAGAGCGTTGCCAAGATCGGCATCATGACCCAGGCCCCCGGCGCATTCTTCTGCTACGGCGTCCTGATGGCCGGCTGTGTCTGGCTGGAAGGCAAGCTGGACGCTCGCATCGAGCGCAAGAGCTGCTGCGATATCGACAACCTGAAGAAGGAGGCAGAATAAGATGTTCGTCAAACTTGCTGCGATCTTCTTCAGCATGATCCTGGTCAACAACTACGTGCTGGTGAAGTTCTATGGTATCTGCCCGTTCCTGGGCGTTTCCAAGAAGCTGGACAGCTCTGTGGGTATGTCCGGCGCCGTCATCTTCGTTATGTTCATGGCCACCGCCGTGACCTTCCCCATCCAGATCTTCGTCCTGAACCCTGCCGGCCTGAGCTACCTGCAGACCATCGTCTTCATCCTGGTCATCGCCGTTCTGGTCCAGTTCATCGAGATCTTCCTCAAAAAGTATGTGGTCTCCCTGTATAACTCTCTGGGCGTCTACCTGCCTCTGATCACCACCAACTGCTGCGTGCTGGCCGTCACCATCCTGGTGGTGGACGACTACGGCGCAGACGTGGCGACGCTGGGCTTTGGCGCAGCTTACATCGAGGCTCTGGTCTGTGCCATCGGCGCAGGCGTGGGCTTCATGCTGGCCATGGTCATGTTCAGCGGCGTCCGCAAGCGTGTGGAGGCCTGCGATGCTCCGGCATCCTTCAAGGGCCTGCCCATCACGCTGATCGCTGCCGCCATCACCAGCCTGTCCTTCATGGGCTTTGGCGGTCTGGTGGAAAACCTGTTCAATGTAACGCTGTAAGGGAGGAAACAGAACTATGAATATCGCATCAGCTGTTATCCTCTGCACCATCGTGGGCGCCATCGGCGCCATTGTCCTGGTGGCTGCCGCTAAGTTCATGGCAGTCGAAGAGGATCCCCGCATCGAAGAAGTTGCCGCCTGCCTGGCCGGTGCAAACTGCGGCGGCTGCGGCTACGCAGGCTGCGCCGACTACGCGAAGGCTGTCGTTATGGACGGCGTCCCCTGCGACAAGTGCGCCCCCGGCGGCCCCAAGGCCGCCGCTGCCATCGCCAAGATCATGGGCGGCGAGGCCAGCGCTGTGGAGAAGAAGGCCGTGGTCCAGTGCCAGGGCAACTCCGAGCACTGCAAGCCCGCCTACGATTACAAGGGCATCCAGACCTGTGCCGCCGCTGCCACCCTGTACGGCGGCCCCAAGACCTGCTCCTTCGCCTGCATCGGTCTGGGCGACTGCACCAAGGTCTGTAAGTTCGACGCCATCCACATCGTGGACGGCGTGGCTAAGGTGGATAAGGACAAGTGCACCGGCTGCGGTGCCTGCGCCAACATCTGCCCCAAGCACGTCATCATGATCGACGTCGGCGGCCCCCGCAAGCCGGTGGTCCTGTGCTCCAATCAGGATAAGGGCCCTGTGGCCATGAAGGCCTGCACTACCTCCTGCATTGCCTGCGGCATGTGCGAGCGCACCTGTAAGTTCGACGCCATCCACGTCGTGGACGGCGTGGCCCGCATCGATTACGACAAGTGCAAGGGCTGCGGTATGTGTGCCCAGAAGTGCCCGAAGAAGATCATCCTCTTCCCGCTGAAGGACAATCCGTATCCTCCCGAGCCCAAGAAGCCCGCTGCCCCCGCCGCAGCGGCTGCCGCACCGAAGGCAGAGCCTGAGGCAAAGCCCGAGACCAAGGCAGAATAAACAAATTTCCGCAAAGAGAGACGTGCGAGAGCGCGTCTCTCTTTTTTTGCGCTTTTTTCGTCTGCGCCCCTTTTGGGCTGGAAGTTGGCGGCAGCTTGTGCTATAATTTTACATGAAAATGACAAAGACTGTGGAAAACGGTTTTTGCACTTTTTATGGATACAAACAGGGATAGAACAGAGGAGTCTTATGGAGCAACAACAGACCAGCGCCCGCCTGCGGAATGCGGGCTTCGTCACCTTCTTTTTCAGCGGCATCTGCGCCATCTCCAGCGGTGTGGTGGTGAGCCTTTTGCAGGAGCGCTACGGCTTTGCCTACGGCATGACGGGCACCCTGCTCTCCCTTATGAGCATCGGCAACCTGCTGGCGGGCTTCCTCACCGGCATCCTGCCGGGGGTTCTGGGCATGAAGCCCAGCGTCCTGCTGCTGACCACGGGTTATGCCGTGGGCTACGGCCTCATGGGCCTGACGGGGGCGGAGCTGGTGCTCTCGCTGGCCTTCTTCCTGGTGGGCGTGGCCAAGGGCAGCGCCATGAATGCCTGCACCATCCTCGTCAGCACCAACTCCCAGGACCGCACCCGGGGCATGAACCTGATGCACAGCTGCTACGCCTGCGGCGCGCTGCTGTGCCCCTTCCTCATTGCGGCGGCTGGCCGGGTAAGCGCCGCGCTGGCCGTGTTCGCGCTGGCTGCGCTGGGCGTGGTGCTCTGGCTGGTCTACCTCGCCACCCCCATGGGCGGGCAGAAGGCAGGCAGCAAGGGCGGCAAAGAGAAAATTGATTGGAGCTTTCTGCGCTCCGCCCGCTTCTGGCTGCTGACGGGTCTGCTGTTCTGCCAGAACGCCGCCGAGCAGAGCGTCACGGGCTGGATGGTCACCTACTTTAAGGGCAGCGGCATCATCACCGGGGCGCTGGCGGCCTACACGGTCACCGTCATGTGGGGGGCCACCCTCGTGGCCCGGCTCCTCATCGCCTTCGTCTTCCCCTTCCGGCAGCCCCGCAAGGCCATGGTGGTCATGGGCATCAGCTGCACCATCTTCTACTTCTTCCTCATGCGGGCGGGCACGCAGGGCGCGGCCATTGCGCTGCTGTTTGCCTTTGCCTTCTCCATGGCCGGCATGAACCCCACCGCCGTGGCCAGCGCCGGCAAGATGACCAGCGTCACCAGCATGGGCATCATGCTGCCGGCCGCCTCCAGCGGGGCCATCCTGATGCCCTGGGTCATCGGCTTTGTAGCCGAGCGCTCCGGCCTTTCCGCCGGAATGGCCTGCAACATCGTCCCCTGCATCGGGCTGGTGGTCTTCGCCCTCCTCGTGGCAAGACTGCCGGAAGAAAATTAAGCAAAAAAGAACCCTCTCTGTCATCACTCTGCGCTGCATGAGCTCCCCCCTCGGGGGAGCTGGCGCACGAAGTGCGACGGAGAGGGTTCATTATTAAAGCCCGCGTGCCCGCGCACTGAACTCGCACCCGCAGTAATCCTGCCGGTAGAGTCCATACTCTTCCGAGAGCTGCAAACTGCGCAGGTAGCCGTTCTGCTTTTTGAAATCCGAGGGCAGGTGCTTTACCCCAAACTCCGCTTCCAACTGCTGGCCGATCTCGTTGATGCGCTGGGCGTCCTTGTGGGGGCTGATGGAGAGGGTGGTGGTGAACCACTCGAACCCGTGCTCCTTTGCGTACTGGGCGGCCCGGCGCATCCGCAGCCGGTAGCAGACGGTGCACCGCCCGCCCCGCTCGGGCTCGGCTTCCAGCCCCTGCACGGCGGTGTAAAACTCCTGGGGGTCGTAGTGATCTTCCACCACCGTTACCCCCAGCGGGTGGGCCTCGGCCACGAACTTCTTCAGCTCCTCGCCCCGGCGGTGGTATTCCTCGGCGGGCCAGGTGTTGGGGTTGTAGTAGAGGACGGTGATCTCAAAATATTGGCACAGCTGCTCCAGCACCGCACTGGAACAGGGCCCGCAGCAGGCGTGGAGCAAAAGCTTCGGGCGGCTGCCGCCCAGAGTTTTCAACACTTCGTTCATCTGCTGTGCAAAATTCAACTGCTTTGACATCGGTTTCATCCTTTGATATACTGAGATGACCCAATTATAACACACTTTCAAATAAAATACAGGAGAATCCACAATGACCAACGAAAAAATCGCACGGATCAACGAGCTGGCCCGCAAGAGCAAGGCCGAAGGCCTGACGGAGGCCGAAAAAGCCGAGCAGCAGGCGCTGCGCCGGGAATATCTGGATGAGGTGAAAGCCAACTTCCGCGCCCAGATGGAGCACACCTCCATCAAGGAGCCGGATGGAACCATCCATAAAGTGATCCGAAAAAATTGAAAATCCCCCACGGTCGTGCTATAATACAATTGAGCTGTTGCGGGCCCACGGAAAAAAGGGGCGCCGCAGCGGCGTAGGGTTGTTTCCAAGGTGGCGTATCCCGGGCAAGGTGCACGGAAAAGGCTGTCTTTTGAAAAAAGATAAAGAGGTCATTTATTATGCTTACTGCAATTACGGGTATCAACTGGGGCGATGAGGGCAAGGGCCGTATGGTGGACCTGATCAGCCAGGAATACGACATTGTGGCTCGCTATCAGGGCGGCAACAATGCCGGACACACCGTGAAGAATGAGCGGGGCAAGTTCGTGCTGAACCTGCTGCCCTCCGGCATCCTGCGCCCCAACGTCGTCTGCGTGATGGGCAACGGCATGGTCATCGACCCGCACCACCTGGCGGGCGAGATCGAGAACCTGCGCAAGCAGGGCGTTGAGATCAGCCCCGCCAACCTGAAGATCTCCGACCGCGCCACCATCACCATGCCCTACCATGTGGAGCAGGATGGTCTGGAGGAGGCCCGTCTGGCCAAGACCGGCGCACAGTTCGGCTCCACCAAGCGCGGCATCGCCTACGCCTACGGCGACAAATATATGAAGAAGACCCTCCGCATGGGCGATCTGCTCCATCTGGACGAGTCCGTCCGTAAGCGCCTGGTCACCATGGTCGATTCCAAGAACCTCGTCATGGTGGGCAGCTACAATGCAAAGCCCATCAGCGTGGACGAGATGTGGGCATGGCTGGAGCAGTACGCCGCCATCTTCAAGGATTACATCTGCGATGCAGGCCAGTTCCTGGCCGACGCCGATGCTGCCGGCAAAAAGATCCTGTTTGAGGCCCAGCTGGGCGCGCTGCGCGACATCGATTTCGGCATCTACCCCTACACCACCTCCTCCAACGTCATCGGCGCTTACGCCCCCATCGGCGCAGGCATCCCGGGCCACAAGCTGCACAACTCCATCGGCGTCATGAAGGCTTACTCCTCCTGCGTCGGCGACGGCCCCTTCACGACCGAGCTGGCCATGACCGAGGAGGAAAAGCACGCTCTGCGGGAGGCCGGCCATGAGTACGGCGCCGCCACCGGCCGTCCCCGCCGCGTGGGCCCCATCGATCTGGTGGCAAGCCGCTATGGCGTCTTCTGCCAGGGCTGCGACGAGGTGGCTCTGACTCTGCTGGACGTGCTGGACTACATGGAGCAGATCCCCATGGTCACCGCTTACAAGCTCAGCGACGGCACCACCACCACCCGCTTCCCCATGGGTGAGGCACTGGATACCGCACAGCCCGTGGTGGAGTATCTGCCCGGCTGGCACTGCGACATCACCGCCGCCCGCAAGTGGGAAGACCTGCCCAAGGAGGCCCAGAACTACGTCGAGTATCTGGAAAAGGCCGTGGGCTGCAAGATCACCTATATCTC
>RKCM01000028.1 GCA_014858325.1 Oscillospiraceae bacterium
TGGAAACGTGGTTGACATGGCTGCAGTGGGCGCCTGCCGAGGCCATGATGGTGGTGTCGGAGATGGGCGAGCAGTGGTCGCCGCAGACCGCGCCGGACAGGCAGGCTGCAATGGAGAGCACCAGCATCTCCCCCTCCGGGAACGCGTGGCAGACGATGGGGATGAGGATGGAGAAGGTGCCCCAGGAGGTGCCGGTGGCAAAGGCCAGGAAGACCGCCACGATGAAGATGATGAAGGGCAGCAGGTACTGCAGTGCCGCAGCGGAGCCGCTGAGCAGGTCCGCAACGTAGTACTTGGCACCCAGCAGGCCGGTCATGCCGGAGAGGGTCCAGGCCAGCGTCAGGATCAGCATGGGGCTGACCATGGCCTTAAAGCCATCGGGGATGCAGGCGGCAAAGTCCTGGAAGGTCATCACCTGACGGGTGCGGTAGAACACGAAGGTGAACAGCAGGGCGATGCTGCTGCCCATCACAAGGCCCATGGAGGCGTTGCAGTTTGCAAAGGCGGAGACGAAATCCACGCCCTCAAAGAAGCCGCCGGAGTAGATCATGCCGAAGATGCAGGCGGCGATCAGGACGATGACCGGGGCCACCAGATCCACCACATGGCCATTGGTGTCGGTGCCGTCGTCCATGTCGTCGCCGTAGGGGCGGTCCTCGGTGGTAAAGAGGTCGCCGTTTTTGGCGTTCTCCTCGTTGCGCTTCATGGAGCCGTAATCGGTGCCCGTGAAGATGAGGAACAGGCACATCACGATGGTCATGATGGCGTAATAGTTATAAGGGATGGTGCGCAGAAACATGGTAAAGCCGTTGATGCCCGAGCCCTCCGGCACCGAGGAGGTGACGGCAGCCGCCCAGCTGGATACCGGGGCGATGATGCAGATGGGGGCGGCGGTGGCGTCGATGAGGTAGGCCAGCTTGGCCCGGGAGATCTTCTGCCGGTCGGTGACGGGGCGCATGACGGAGCCCACGGTCAGGCAGTTGAAGTAGTCGTCCACAAAGATCATCACGCCCAGCAGCAGGGTGGCAAACTGTGCGCCTGCCCGGGTGTGGATGTGGGTGGAGGCCCAGCGGCCAAAGGCCGCGCTGCCGCCCGCCTTGTTCATGAGGGCCACCAGGATGCCCAGCATGACAAGGAAGACCAGGATGCCGACGTTGCTGCTGTCAGAAAGCTTGGATACCATGCCGCCATCTTCGTTGAAGAAGAGGGTGGTGAGGGCCAGCTCCAGGTTGCCGTTGGCGTACAGCAGCGCGCCGGTGGCAATGCCCACCAGCAGCGAGGTGTAGACCTCCTTGGTGTTCAGTGCCAGCACGATGGCCACCACCGGGGGCAGCAGGGAGAGGGCGCTGCTGTACACAGCGCAGGTGTAGGTGGCGGGGTCGGCGATCTTGCCCGGCGTGGCGGCCGTGCACCACAGCAGCAGGGCAAAGACCAGCAGCGCACCCGCCCAGGAGAGATTTTTGTTTTTCATGGTTTTGGATTCCTTTTCACATTCGGTTTGTTTGGGGCCCGGCGGGGCAGACTATCCCAAGATGCGTGGGAGAGGGGGTGTTTGCCGCGCCGGATTACAAGGAGCTGTATTTGGAGCTGTTCCGCGCCAACGAGCAGGCACGCCGCCTGCTGGAGGACGCACAGCGGCGGGCCGAGCAGGAAGTCCTGCGTGCCGACCCGCCGCCCATTCGTTTAGACGATGCGAAGGGCGATTAGCCCTTCTTGGCCTCGGCCTTTGCCGCAAACTTGGCATTGTTGATGATAAAGCGCTCGTGGACGCCGCCGCCCACGGGGCCCTTCTCGTCGTGCAGGGTGACTTTGAAGACCAGCTTGCGGCCCTCCACGGCGGTCAGCTCGCTCTCGCAGGTCACGGTCATGCCCACGGGGGTGGGAGCGGAGTGGTCGAACTCCAGGCGGGTGCCCACGGTGCCGCAGCCCTCGTCCAGCTGGTCGGCCACGCTCATCCAGCAGGTCTTTTCGGCCAGTGCCACCAGTGCGGGGGTAGCAAACACGTCCAGCGTGCCGCTGCCCATGGTCTTGGCGGTGTTTTCGTTGGTCACGAGCACGGACTGCTCGCCCTTGATGCCAGCATTCAGCATAAGATTGCCTTCTTTCTCGATTATGCGCCCCAAGGGGGCGGAAAATTGCTCATACTCCATTAGCATACCACATTTTTGGCTGTTGTGCATCTGTTTTTCAGGATTTTCCGAAGAATTCCGCAAAAAATGCTTGCTTTTGGGGGCGGAAAGAGGAAAATGAAAGCAAAGGGGGCAAAGTGTATGAGCGAATTTTGGATGAGCTACGACCTCATTGCCCAGCGGTACGGCCCGGGGTATCAGGGCTACCCGCTGTTTGGGGCGGTGCACTGGGCGGAACTGGCTGCCACGGCGGCTCTGCTTTTGGCGGTAACGCGGTGGTACCGCCGCAGCGGAGCCCACGCCCGCCGCCGCATCCTCTGGGGCGTGACGGCCCTCCTGTTGGCCGATGAGGCTGCCTTGGTGCTGGCCATGGCCCTGACTGGGCAGTGGGAACCGAGCTATCTGCCGCTCCACCTGTGCAGCATCCATATTTTTCTCTGTCTGTACAACACCCTGTTCGACCGGGACGGGTGCAAGGAGGAACTGTACGCCCTGTGCACGCCCGGCGCGGCCATTGCCTTGCTCTGTCCCGGCTGGCTGGGCACCAAGGCGTGGAGTTTTATCAACCTGCACTCCGTCAGTCTGCACGCGCTGCTTCTCCTCTACCCGATTTTACTGGTGGCAGGAGGCTTCCGCCCGCAGGTGCGCCGTCTCCCGGCGGTGCTGGCCTTTCTGTTCGGTTCGGCCCTGCCCATCTATTTCTTAAATAAGGTGTGGGGCACGAACTTTTACTTCCTGAACGGCCCCTACAGCAGCCCCATCACGGCCCTTTTTACCCAATGGTTTGGAACGCGGTGGTACATCCTCGGCTTCCTGCCTGCCGTGGCGCTGGTGCTGGCCGTACTGTATCTGCCGTGGTGGATGCGGAACCGCAAACGGCAGAGCTGACGGGGCCCTTGCCGAAGGGACCCCGCTGTGCTACAATAAGGCCATCGAGACAGACGAAGGAGGCCTTGAATTATGAACGAGATCATTCGTGCCATGGAAGAGCGGCGCAGCATCCGCAGTTTTAAGCCGGAGATGCCCCCGAAAGAGGTGCTACAGCAGATCGTGGAAGCGGGCCTGTACGCCGCCAGCGGCAAGGGCCGGCAGGCGGCCATTGTGGTTGCAGTGACGAACAAGGCGCTGCGGGATAAGCTGGCCGAGGAGAACCGCCGGATCGCGGGTGCGCCGGAAGGCTCCGACCCCTTCTACGGTGCCCCGGCGGTGCTGGTGGTGCTGGGCCGGAAGGATTGGCCTACCCACGTCTACGACGGCAGCCTGGTGATGGGCAACCTGCTGTTGGCTGCCCATGCGCTGGGCCTGGGCAGCATCTGGATCCACCGGGCCAAAGAGGAATTTGAGGAGCCGGAATATCAGCAGCTGCTGAAGGACCTGGGCGTGGAAGGCGAATGGGAAGGCATTGGCCACTGCGCCGTGGGCTACCTCAACGGCGAAGCCCCTGCCCCTGCGCCCCGCAAGCCGGGCCGGGTATTCTGGGCGGAATAACAAAGGATAAAATGCCAGCTTTTTGCGTTTTGATGCAGAAAACTGGCATTTTTTTCGTTTTGATAAAAAACACGGCCCAACCCCTTGACAGGGCCGCGGGAACGTGCTATCATGAACACATGAACAGATGCTCATATATCAAAACGACGAAAGGAGAAACGCCATGACAGGGCTGGAACAAATCGCCCCGGCAGAGCAGGAGAACACAGACGCGGTGGAAATGCCCGATGACGAGGTGCTGTACGAGCTGGCCGATCTTTTCCGGGTGTTTGGCGACTCCACCCGCATCAAGATCCTGTATGCGCTGCACGACAGCGAGCTGTGCGTGCAGGACATTGCAAACGCGGTGCAGCTGAGCCAATCGGCGGTGAGCCATCAGCTGCGTGTGCTGAAGGACTCCAAGCTGGTGCGCTTCCGCCGCGAGGGCAAAACCGTCTACTACGCACTGGACGACGACCATGTGCGCAGCATCCTCTCCATGGGCATGGATCACATCGAAGAATGATTTTGAGAAAGGCTGGTAATGATGATGAAGAAGACCTATAAGATCGAAGTGGACTGCGCAAACTGCGCCGCCAAGATGGAGGACGCGGCCAACACCGTTTCCGGCGTGGCAAAGGCCACCGTCAGCTTTATGACCCAGAAGATGAGCGTGGAGTTTGCCGAGGGTGCCGACCCCAAGGCGACCATGCAGAGCGTCCTCTCTGCCTGCAAGAAGGTGGAGGACGACTGCGAGATCTTTGGCATCTGACCGCAGCTTCTCCGACACACAACGGCTCCCCCGCGGGGGAGCTTTTTAACACCACTTTTCAACACTTTCCACGCGCTTTTCAACATCCTTCGCGGAAAAGTGCAAAAAGAAACGGCGGAAAGCCCCTTTTCTCTGGGAAAAATCCGTGGAAAACCCGGGAAAAGAGTGGAAACTGTGGAAAACCCGCTAAAGGAGGGTTCGAGATGAACAAGAAACAGAAGAAGACCCTCAGGCGGATCCTCATCGCGCTGGCGCTGGTGGTCCTCCTGAAACTGCTGCCCGCCCTGCCTGCCCCGGTGGAGCTGGCGCTCTACTGCATCCCCTACCTCGTGGTGGGCTGGGACGTGCTGCGCAAGGCCGTTAAGGGCGTGAAGAACCGCCAGCCCTTCGACGAGTGCTTCCTGATGGCCGTGGCCACCGTGGGCGCGTTTGCGCTGGGTGATTACGTCGAGGGCTGCGCCGTTATTATTTTTTACCAGATCGGCGAGCTGTTCCAGAGCGTGGCCGTGGGCAAGAGCCGCCAGAGCATTTCCAGCCTGATGGACATCCGCCCCGATTACGCCAACATCGAGGGGGAAGACGGCCGGCTGGAGCAGGTGGACCCCGATGAGGTGGAGATCGGCACCGTCATCGTCGTCCAGCCCGGCGAGCGCATCCCCATCGACGGCGTCATCGTCGAGGGCTCCTCTGCCCTGAACACCGCCGCCCTCACCGGCGAGAGCCTTCCCCGGGACGTGCAGGCGGGGGATGCGGTCATCAGCGGCTGTGTCAACGTCACCGGCCTGCTGAAAGTGAAGACCACCAAGGAGTTCGGTGAATCCACCGTCTCCAAGATCCTCGATCTGGTGGAAAACTCCAGCATGAAGAAAGCCCGGGCCGAAAACTTCATCACCCGGTTTGCCCGGGTGTACACCCCCGCCGTCTGCTACGGCGCGCTGGCGCTGGCCTTCCTGCCCCCCATCGTCCTGCTGGTGCTGGCTTATCTGCTCAACTGCTTGGTGATCAGCGCCTTGCTTCATCGCTTCTGCGGAATCCGCCGCCGGGAGGCCATGCTGGCCGCCACCCCCGCCGGGGCCAATGACATGGCGCTGATCTCAGGAGACCTAGGGGTCCATAGCCAAGACCTGAACGTCCTGCAGATCATTCGCATGATCGTCGTCGTATCGGTCTTTCCCCAGATCGTCCGTCTGGTAGTCTCTCTGTTGGAGGGCACCTGTCCGTAATGTACCTCAGCCACAACCAAAACCACCGCGGTCATTCAGACCGCGGTGGTTTTTTGTCACAGCGCTGCGGAAAAATCAATGTCGTGGCGCACCTGAAACCGGGGGATGTGGGTATCCACAAACTTGGGAATCTCACGCTGGGCCATTTCAATGAATCTCAGCGCCGCTGGGGAGAGCTTCCGGTTTTTCTTATACAGCATCCCCATAGAGCGCACGGTGGGCTTCTCCTCGATGGAGCAGAACAGGGGGGCGGGGTCGAACTGCTCCTCAAAAGTGACCGAGACTGGGGCAATGGCGAAGCCTTTTCCCCTGGAGGCCAGGCGGTAAGCGGTTGTGGTATTGATAATCTCCATCACCACCTCAGGCT
>RKCM01000023.1 GCA_014858325.1 Oscillospiraceae bacterium
CTGTTTCTGGCCATGCGCGTTCCCCTTTTCCTTATGCTAAGGCTATTGTAGCACATTTGCGGCGAAGAGAAAAGTGCGGCAGGGGTGCAAAAAAGCAGGACGCCCCTCTTGACGAATACGTAAAATACGTATATAATAAAACTACACTCCCGAAAGAAAGGAGGGGCACCCGCCATGCCGATGACTCCCAAGCAAATGATTCGCTTGCTGGAGCAGAACGGCTTTGTTTTAGTCAGTGCAAATGGGTCACACTACAAGTATCATAACCCAACTACCAACAAAACCACTGTCGTTCCCTTTCATGCAAAAGACCTGAAACCCGGCACCGAGAAAAACATTCTCAAATTAGCCGGACTTAAAAAGTAAGAATAGGATGATTGTAGACTTCATATTCTGAAACTGCGAAGCACTGCATAGACTATTCTACAATTTCCAACCAATAATGTAGGCCTGTTAAGTGAAGGTACATTGATTGTTTGTTGAATTATAAAAGGTGAGGTCACATTATGAACGCTATTTTCTATCCTGCCATTTTTCACCCGGAAGAAACCGGGTACTCTGTGGAGATTCCCGATATTGAGGGCTGCTTCACCCAGGGCGATACCATGGACGAAGCCGTCCGCATGGCACAGGACGCCATCGGCCTTATGCTGGAAGATTGCAAAGTCTGCCCGGAGCCTTCTGTCCCTTCTGCGCTCCATGTTGACCCGGAAGATTTTGTGGTGATGGTGCCTTTCGATATGGAAGAGTACGAAAAGCGGTACAGACCCGTAAAGAAAACCCTTTCTATTCCCGGCTGGCTCAACGATGCCGCCGAATCGGCACACATCAACTTTTCCGGCGTCCTTCAGGATGCGCTGAAAGAGAAGCTCCATCTGGCGTAATAACAATTTTAATGTTCAACGCAAATAAGTACCGTTGGAAAGGAGAAAACGAATATGGACGTAAATCAATTGATGATACCTGTATATATCAATGAAAAGATAGTTTTGGATATGCTTGCAATCATCGAAGATGGCTTTTCTACAGTAAGTCAGGTAAGCTATTCTGATCATAAAGAGAACAGTAATGCTCAAAAAATTGAAGCAGAAGTTTCTACGTCCGCTTCAATCTTAAGTAAACTGCTCAAAATCGATCTAAAAGGTGAATTGTCCCATTCTGGAAACTGTGGAGAAACTGAAAACACAACCAAAGAAAAAGTACACACAAATGTATCTTTGTTATCCAAATTCCGAGCATTCCTCACAGATGCGAATATCCTAAAATCTGGATTCGACATCTCAAATATGAAAATCGGTGATTTTATTGAGGTGGAAGGAGAACTTCAAAAAAATCCGCTAATCAATTGTATGGATATTTTTGTGGATATGCTGAGAATGGCTGATATTTTTGCAGAAAAACCTCAGTTAAACGCAAAGACGCAGGCTAAAGCACAAAAGCAGCAGCAAGATGAAACCATGAAAAAAATCAAATCCTTTGCCAGCGAACTCAAACACAGTGGAACGGTAGATTTCATCTTATCTGATTCGGCAGGGACTGTTGTTTTATCTGCTCAAGAACAGTATCTGTCAAATGATAATATTTCCGAAATTCTCGGTGGACATTTCAAGGTCCTTGGAAAAGTTATTGCAATCTGTGCCGACAAAACAGAAAGCATTGATCTTTTAAGAAAAACAACACTGTCCATTCTCCCACATGATCTTCTCGCTGATATATTTTTATGTCTTCAAAATGAAGACATGAAGCAATACAATCTCCCTGAATTAAAGACGGAAATCTCAGGGCCTGCCGTAATTGTTATCCCTGTTGCCATTTATGCATGACGGTAAATATTTTCGGCTTATATCCCTACCTTTGTTTTTCGTCAACAATAAAGCCGCTGACAGTCTGCCGTTCGCAGAATCCATCAGTGGGTTTCATAAGTCTTCAAATCCCCTAGACGCAAAAAATCGGCACCCGCTTTTCAGCGAGTGCCGATTTTGTTACCCTATCATGCGCTTTGATTTTTGGCGTAAGTGGCGTAAGTTTGGCGTAAATCCGCTTTTGCGCGCTCCAAAAATCAAGGATTCATGCGGTTTTTTGGCAGCTATTAGTACATGCCGCCCATGCCGCCCATGTCACCGCCTGCAGCAGCGGGTGCAGCCGGGGGTTCCGGCAGGTCGGCCACGAGGCTCTCGGTGGTCAGGACCATCTCGGCCACGGAAGCGGCGTTCTCCAGTGCGGAGCGAGTGACCTTGGTGGGATCCACGATGCCAGCGGCGATCATATCGTCCACATAGACCTCATTCTGGGCGTCGAAGCCGTAGTTGGGCTTGTTGGCGGAGATGATCTTGTCGATGATGACGCTGCCCTCCAGGCCTGCGTTCTTGGCGATCTGGCGCAGAGGTGCTTCCAGAGCCTTGAGCACGATGCGGGCGCCGGTGCGCTCGTCGCCTTCCAGGGTATCGCACAGGGCGCGGACAGCGGGGATGGCGTTGATGGGAGCGGTGCCGCCGCCTGCCACGACGCCTTCCTGAACGGCTGCCTTGGTGGCGTTCAGAGCGTCCTCGATGCGGAGCTTCTTATCCTTCATCTCCACTTCGGTGGCTGCGCCGACCTTGATGACGGCCACGCCGCCGGCCAGCTTTGCCAGACGCTCCTGCAGCTTCTCGCGGTCGAAATCGCTGGTAGCGGACTCGATCTGGCTGCGGATCTGGGCCACACGGCTGTGGATGGCTTCCTTGTCGCCGGCGCCGCCCACGATGGTGGTGTTCTCCTTGGTGACCTTGACCTGACGAGCGTGGCCCAGCATCTGCAGGGTAGCGTCCTTCAGCTCATAGCCCAGGTCGGAGGAGATGACGGTGCCGCCGGTGAGGGTGGCGATATCCTGCAGCATCTCCTTGCGGCGGTCGCCGAAGCCGGGAGCCTTGACGGCCACCACGGTGAAGGTGCCGCGCAGACGGTTGACGATCAGGGTGGACAGAGCCTCGCCCTCGATGTCCTCAGCGATGATCAGCAGCTTCATGCCGTTCTGGACCACCTGCTCCAGCAGGGGCAGCAGGTCCTGGATGACGCTGATCTTCTTATCGGTGATGAGGACGGCGGCGTCGTCCAGCACAGCCTCCATCTTGTCGGTATCGGTGACCATATAGGGGGTCAGGTAGCCGCGGTCGAACTGCATACCTTCGACGATCTCGTTGTAGGTCTCGGCGGTGGTCTTGTTCTCCTCGATGGTGATGACGCCGTCGGAGGTGACCTTCTCCATGGCCTCTGCGATCAGGCGGCCGATCTCAGGGTCGCCTGCGGAGATGGTGCCGACACGAGCGATGTCGTTGGCGTCCTTCACCTTCTGGCTGTGGGCCTTGATGGTCTCCACAGCGGTGGCGACTGCCTTGCTCATGCCGCGGCGGATGTCCATGGGGTTGGCACCGGCGGTGACGTTCTTCATGCCCTCGTTGACCATGGCCTGTGCCAGAACGGTCGCGGTGGTGGTGCCGTCGCCTGCGGCGTCGTTGGTCTTGGTGGCCACTTCACGCACCAGCTGTGCGCCCATGTTCTCGAACTCGTCCTTCAGCTCGATCTCCTTGGCAATGGTGACGCCATCGTTGGTGATGACGGGAGCGCCGAACTTCTTGCTCAGCACCACATTGCGGCCCTTGGGGCCCAGGGTGATCTTGACGGTGTTTGCCAGGGTATCAATACCGGCACACAGTGCCTTACGGGCGTCCTCGCCCTGCTTGATCTGTTTTGCCATAATTTATCGCTCCTTCAAAAAAGCTGTTGTGTTTTTCGTTGAGAGGGAAAGGCCTCAGTCTTCCACCACGGCCAAGATATCGCCCTGCCGCACGATGGTGCACTCCTCGCCGTCCACCTTGACCTCGGTGCCGGAATACTTGCTGGTGAGCACCTTATCGCCCACCTTGACGGTCATCTTGACTTCCTTGCCATCGACGACGCCGCCGGGGCCAACGGCCACCACCTGTGCCACCTGAGGCTTCTCTTTTGCACTGCCGGTGAGGATGATGCCGCTCTTGGTGGTCTCCTCGGCCTCAACAGTCTTGATAACAACGCGGTCTGCAAGAGGAATGATCTTCATAGTTCTTGCCCTCCTATAGTAAATATATAATGAAAACTTTGTTGCTGCCCGGCGGGCTCTCCGGGGCCCTGCCCCCGCCTCGCCCGGGTCTTTAGCACTCCTTTTCTCTGAGTGCTAAGTGTATTGTACTCATCTTGCCCGCAAAAATCAAGGGGTTTGGAAACTTTTTTTGTTAAGTTTTTGTGTCCATATCGTTTCCTCTTGCAAGGCCTCATCCCATTTCGTGAAATTATGTGCAGATTCGTTGACAATGTATTGCAATTGTGCTATTCTGTATTCAGAAGGAGCGTGATTTTCATGGCACAGACCACAGTAAGCATTCGGATGGACAACGACCTGAAGAACAATTTCGACCAGATTTGCAATGAACTTGGGATGTCCATGTCCACAGCCGTCACCATGCTTGCCAAAAAAATGACCCGCGAGCAGCGGCTGCCGTTCGACGTCTCGGTCGATCCGTTCTACTCAGAGCAGAATCAGGCCCGCCTGCGCAGATCCATCGCGCAGATGGAAGCCACCGGCGGCACCGTCCACGAGGTAGATCTCGATGATTAAAGTCCTGCAATCGCAGTGCTCAAAATCGTACAGTGCGGCTCCCATTACCGCGACAAGTAACCAAAACAGGAGCATCCGTCCGCTTGGGTGGGTGCTCCTGTTTTTTCGTTTCTCTTATTTTATTTGCACATCTGCCGTTCCGCACAGAACCGCTCATAGGGGCCTTTGGGCAGGATGATCCGGCCCGTGAGGGGCTCGATGGCAGCGGTGACGGCGTCGCAGGGGGCGCACTCGCCGTCGGCGGTGGCTACGATGGGGCCGCGGCCATCCACCGGGCGGAGGGTGACGGTTTTGGCCCGGCGGTGGAGAAAATAGGGCTTGGCGGGTTCGGTCAGTGCGCCGTGCGCAAAGTGCCCGCCCTTTTTGTACAGGCCCAGCAGCTTTGCAATGGTCAGGCGGCTGACCTTGCGGATGATGAACACATCCAGCCAGCCGTCGTCCGGCACCGCCTCGGGCGAGGCGAGGAACCCGCCGCCGTAAGCCTTGCCGTTGCAGATGGCGCACATGAGGCAGTCCACGGTCAGGGTTTCGCCGTCGATGTCGTACTCGATCTTCCGGCCGATGTGCCCGCACAGCTGCTCCACGATGGAGAGGGCGTAGGCCGCCTCGCCGCCGCAGAGGGGGATGCGCCGGAACTTGGGGATGCCGTAGGCCACCTGCGCATCCAGCCCCGCCGCGCAGATGGTGGCGGACAGGCCCAGATTCGTCTGCATCAGGTCGATGGCCACCTCCCCGCCTGCCAGCTGGGCGTCCAGATCGGTGAACTCCTCCCGCACGCCGTAGGTGCGGAGGAAATCGTTGCCGCTGCCGTAGGGCAGGCAGCCCACCGCCGCATGGACAAAGCCCTGCACGCCCGTCAGCGCCTCCACCAGCGTGCCGTCGCCGCCCGCCGTCCAGACCCGCAGGTTCTCCCCTGCCGTCTGGGCCGCTTGTGCTGCCGCGCGGGCCAGGTCGCGGGCGTGGCCCGGGTAAGCGGTGGTGCGGATGGTCACGGCGTCTTCCGGGATCCCCGCCCGGGCCGCAGCCTCTTTCAGCCGGGGGACGAGCGGAATGGTACAATTCTGCTTCCCCGCAGCGGGATTCAACAAAAACAGATAGCGCATGGCTTCCTCCTGTGGTTTTGACTTATCCCAATGATAGTCAAAAACAGGACGAAATGCAAGAGGTCTCTTCCAATATCACGTTTCCGTCCTCGGTGCAGTCCGCCGTCCAGTGCTGGCCGGGGTGGGCCGCGCCGGAGGCGATCTGGTCGGCCAGGGCCTGTTCCACCGCCCGGTCCACCTGCCGCCGCAGCTCCCGGGCCCCGTAGGGCGAGCGGGCTT
>RKCM01000232.1 GCA_014858325.1 Oscillospiraceae bacterium
GGGGGTCGTCGTCCACATCCAGCGTGATCTCGTTCACGCGGGGGAGGGGGTGCAGCACAGCCATGGTGGGCTTGCCCAGCGCCATCTTCTCCTCGTCGAGGATGTAGCTGTCCTTCAAACGGACGTAGTCCTCCTCGTTGAAGAAGCGCTCCTTCTGCACACGGGTCATGTAGAGGATGTCGAGGTCGGCCATGGAGTCCTCCAGGCTGCGGGTCTCCTTGTACTCGATGCCCTTGGCCTCCAGCACGTCCTTGATGATGTAATCGGGCACCCGCAGCTCCTCGGGGCTGATGAGGACGAAGCGGATGTTCTCACAGCGGGCCATGGTCTTGATGAGGGAGTGGACGGTGCGGCCAAACTTGAGGTCGCCGCACAGGCCGATGGTCAGGTTGTCGAGACGGCCCATCCGGCGGCGGATGGTCATCAGATCGGCCATGGTCTGGGTGGGGTGCTGGTGGCCGCCATCGCCTGCGTTGATGACAGGCACCTTGGAGTAGCGGCTGGCCCGCAGCGGTGCGCCCTCTTTGGGGTGGCGCATGGCCACGATGTCGGCGTAGCAGCTCACGACCCGGATGGTGTCGGCCACGCTCTCGCCCTTGGAGGCGCTGGAGACGTTCTGGCTGGGGAAGCCCAGCACATGGCCGCCCAGATTGAGCATGGCGGCCTCAAAGGAGAGGCGGGTGCGGGTGGACGGCTCGTAGAACAGGGTGGCGAGCTTTTTGTGCTCGGCTACGTTCTGGTAGGCAGCAGGGTCGGCGCAGATGCGGTCGGCCAGGTCCAGCAGAGCCAGGATCTCCTGCTGGCTGAAATCCAAAGGATCAATCAGATGACGCATGTTGTTTTCTTTCCCTCCATCAAAGAAGTTTTCGCAGAATGGAAAAATCAAAGAAGTTGGTGTAGTAGCTCAGCGACCGCATGACCGGACGGCACAGACGATTGAAGCAGACCTCATCCAGCAGCAGCATCGCTTCGCCGGGGGCGAGGCGCATGGCGGCACGGATGGTGTCGTCGCCGCAGCTGGCCTTCAGGTGGGCCACGTTGGACGTCATCTGCTGGTGGCACTCCCGCTCCAGCACATCGAAAACGTCGCCGCTCAGATCGAGCCGGGTGTAGTCCCGGGTGCCGAACAGCGCGCGGGGCAGGTAATCGATGGAGTAGATGACGGGGGTGGTGTCTGCCAAAATCCGCTTCTTGATGCAGATGACCTCGTCGCCGGGCTCGATCTCCAGATCCCGGGCAAGTTCCTCCCCGGCGCGGAGGGGATAGATCTGGATGCCGTCCGCGTGGGGGTAGCTGCCAAAGCTGCGGATGAGGGGGTAATATTCCAGCTTCTGGTCCAACCGGCTGCGCAGGCCCAGCACCGCACGGTTGACCACCGTGCCGATGCCGCGCACGCGCTCGATGTATCCGGCACGCTCCATCTCACTCAGGGCGTCGCGGATGACCGTCCGGCTGACGCCCAGCTGGGCGGCCAGGTCTACCTCAGCGGGCAGACGGTCGGCCTCGGCGTAACGGCCCGTCCGCAGCTCGTCCAGGAGCGCGGCGACGATACGGTCGCTGATGACGGCGCCGCCGAGGCGGCTGGAAGGCGAAAGGCTGGAATCTCTCATGGTTTGTTTCCTCCGGTACATATACGGGGGCTGCGCCCCGCACAGACTTCGGGGGCCGGGTGCGGCCCAGTCCCACAGATTAAGTATAACATAAATTGACATTCTTTGAAATGGCATTTATACTGGAAATCGCACCGAAAGTATGATTTTATTTGGGGAGGGACCGCAATGGAACAAAAACTTCACCGTTATGGCGGCCGGGAGCTGGAAAATCCCCGGCCGATCGCGCTGCGGCAGTGCACGCGTGCTGCCGAGGCCGACGCCGTGTATGCCTTGCAGAACGAGGTGCGGGCGGCGATGCCGGACCCGGAGCTCTTTGTGCCGGACACCCGGGAACACATCGGGAATTATTTGAAATACGACCTCTGCGTGGGCGCATGGGACGGCAGCCGCCTGGCGGCCTATCTCATCCTGCGCTACTGCGGCCGGACGGAGGAAAACTACGCGGCCTATTTTGACCTGCCGCCGGAGGAGTGGGACCACTGGGCCAACGCAGACAGTGCGGTGGTCCACCCGGACTACCGGGGCAACGGGCTGCAGCGGAAGATGCTGCAGGCGGCTTTGCCCCTGCTGCGCCCGGGCATCGTGGGCCTGGGGGCCACGGTGAGCCCCGCCAACGCCTACAGCCTGAACAACGCGCTGGCCAGCGGCTTTGCCATCGTCTGCCGCCGCGCCATGTACGGGGGGCATGATCGGTATCTGCTGAAGAAAAAGCTGTAAAAAAAAAAAAGGCCCTCTTTGGCATTGCATTGCAATGCCAAAGAGGGCCCTATGATGTCTTAGGCAGCCATTCGTGTTTCTTCGAGGTTCATCTTCCGGCGGATGACCAGCAGGCAGCCAAGGTGCACCAGTGCCGTCAGGATCCAGCTGACGGGGTAGCTGATGTAGAGGGTCGTGGTGGAGCGGAACATCTGGAAGATGGTGGCCACCCACACAAGGCGGAGCAGGCAGCTGCCCACCACGCTGACCACCATGGGCAGCATCGAGTAGCCCCGGCCCCGGATGGTGTAGGAGAGGGAATCCATCCACCCGCAGAGGAAGTAGGTGGTGCAGATGATCTTCATACGGGACAGCCCGGCGGCGATGACGGCCTCGTCGGTGGAGTAGAAGCGGAGCAGGGTGCCGCCGCCCAGATACGCCCCGCCGCCCAGCAATACGCCGGTGACGGTGGCGCAGAGCAGGCAGTCCAGCAGCACACGGTCCAGGTTCTGGTACTTGCGCGCGCCCAGGTTCTGGCTGGTGAAGGTGACGCCCGCCTGCGCAAAGGCGTTCATGGCGGTGTAGATGAAGCCCTCGATGTTGGATGCGGCCGAGTTGCCCGCCACGATGGTGGAGCCGAAGGAGTTGACCGCCGACTGGATGACCACGTTGGAGAGGCTGAACACGGTGCTCTGCAGGCCCGCAGGCAGGCCGATGCGCAGGATCTGGATCAGCGCCCCCTTGTGGAAGCCGATCCGGCGCAGGTCGAGGTGGAGGGCGCCCTGTTCTTTCATCAGCAGGAGGGTGACCATGCAGGCCGAGACGGTCTGGCTGATGATGGTGGCCAGCGCCACGCCCGCAACACTGAGCCGGAAGCCGATGACAAAGACGAGGTTGAGCACCACGTTGATGAGGCCCGCCGTGGCCAGACAGACCAGCGGCCGCTTGGTGTCGCCCGCCGAGCGCAGCAGCGACGCGCTGAAGTTGTACAGCATGGTCATGGGCATCCCGATGAAGTAGATCTTCAGGTAGAGGGTGGAGAGGTCGATGACGTCCTCCGGGCAGGACATGAGCTCCAGCAGCACCCGGGCCGCAAAGAAGCCCACGACGGCCAGAAACACGCCGGAGACAAGGCCCAGCGCCACCGAGGTGTGCACCGTATCCTGCACGCCTTTTTCGTCCCTTGCGCCAAAGCAGCGGGCGGCGACCACGTTCGCGCCCAGCGAAAGGCCCACAAAGAGGTTGACCAGGAGGTTGATGAGGGCGCCGTTGGAGCCCACCGCAGCCAGCGCGGTGCTGCCTGCAAAGCGGCCCACCACTACCACGTCCGCCGCATTGAACAGCAGCTGCAAAATGCTGGAAGCCGCCAGCGGCAGCGCAAACAGGATGATCTTCTGGAGCAGCGGGCCTGTGGTCAGGTCGCTGGTGCGGGAGTTCTGAGCCATGAAAATCGACAGCCTCCTTCGTAAAAAGACAAAAATGCCTGTTTCTTACACGTTCTTTGCGCAAAGCTTACCATTGCCTTGTGCAACTACATATTATACCATAAAAAACGCGTAAAGCAAGCCAAAAGCCCCGCCTCCCCAAAAGGGAAGCGGGGCTTCGCTGTGCCGTTGTGTCAGAAGAGGAGAGAACTTATTTCTTCATGTAGATGTGGTGGGGCAGGCCGGCAATGTACAGCGGAGTCAGCTCGGCCTGGATGAGGGGACGGGCATAATCGAGGAATTCTGTCGTCATCTGGGTGTGGTTGGCGTTCATCCAGCTCAGGGGCACCTTCTTTTCCAGGTTTGCCACCTCCGCAATGGGGTGGAGCTCGGTGGTGCACTGGTAGGGGCTGTTGGAGATCCGCTTCAGGGCCACCATCTGGCCGGTGACGCCCTCAAAGGCGGCCTTGGCGGCCGCGCCGCCCACCTGATAAGCCTCGGTGATGTCGGTGCGGCTGGTCAGATGCCCGGCGCAGCGCTGCAGGGTGGAAAGCTCGATGCAGCGGGTCTTGGTGTCCAGGCTGCGGGCCACGGTGTTGGCCAGGAAGCGGGCGGTGCCGGTCAGGGCCTTGTGGCCGAAAGCGTCCACCGCGTGCACATCGTCGGCCAGCTCGCAGACGTAGCGGCCGTCCTCCAGCTTGACGCCCTCGGAGACGGCGATGACGATGCTGGGCTTCTTCTCCTGCATGGCGCGCACCTTCTCAATGAAGTGGTCCACGTTGAAGGGGACTTCGGGCAGGCAGATCATATCCACGCCTTCGCAGTCGTCGCCCTTGGCCAGCGCGGCGGCGGCGGTCAGCCAGCCGGCGTTGCGGCCCATGATCTCCACCACGGTGACATACTTGGTGCCGTAGACTGTGGCGTCGCGGATGATCTCCTTCATCACCACGCCGATGTACTTGGCGGCCGAGCCGTAGCCGGGGGTGTGGTCGGTGATCATCAGATCGTTGTCGATGGTCTTGGGCACGCCCATAAAGCGGATGTCGCTCTGGATGCGCTGGCCGTAATCCGCCAGCTTGCCGATGGTGTCCATGGAGTCGTTGCCGCCAATGTAGAAGAAGTAGCCGATGTTCAGCTTCTCCAGGATGGCAAACAGCTTCTTGTACACGGCCTCATCGTCGTGCCAATCGGGCAGCTTGTAGCGGCAGCTGCCCAGAAAGCTGGACGGCGTGCGCTTGAGCAGCTCGATGTCCAGATCGTCCGTGAGCAGGGTGGAAAGGTCCACCACCCGCTCTTCCAGCAGGCCTGCGACGCCGTTGCACATCCCGTATACAACGTCTGCGCCGCGGCTCTTGCAGCTCTCGAACACGCCTGCCAGACTGGCATTGATGACGGAGGTGGGGCCGCCGGACTGACCAACGATTGCGTTTTTACCCATGATGATGTCTCCTTTTCTTCTGTTTCGGCTTTATTTTGATCGTGCAGGGGCACGAAAACAGACGCGGGGGAGTGCCTGCTTACAGGCAGATGTGGCGCGGGGTGCCGTTGACGTAAACGGGCGTCACCTCGTCCAGAATGAGCGGACGGGCGTACTCCTCAAACGCCGCCGTCACCTGCATTCCGTCCGAGGTGATCCAGTCCAGCGGCACCTTCTTCTCCAGGTTTGCCACCTGCTGGACGTCCACCGACTCGGCAACGCACTGGTAGGGGTAGGCCGAGATCCGCTTGAGGGCGATCATCCGGCCCGTCTCGCCTGCAAAGGCGGCTGCTGCTGCGGCAGCACCGGCGGCGTAGGCCTCGCTCACGTCGGTGCGGCTGGCCAGATGGCTGGCGCAGCGCTGCAGCGTCGAGAACTCGATGGCCCGGCTCTTGCAGTTCAGCTTCTCGTGGATGAGCTCGGAGAGGTAGCGGCTGGTGCCGCTGAGGATGGCCTTGTGGCCGAAGGCGTCCAGCTGGCCCGCCCCGGAAACGAGGTCGCACAGGTAGGTGCCGTCGGCGGTCTTGACGCCCTCGCTGGCAGCGATGATGACGTTGGACTTGGTGCGCTGCAGCTCGTCCACCTTGGCCAGGAACTTCTCCGGCACAAAGGGCACCTCGGGCAGCAGGATCAGGTCGGGGCCGTCGCAGTCCTCGCCTGCGGCCAGGCAGGCCGCACCGGCCAGCCAGCCTGCGTGGCGGCCCATGATCTCGGCCACCGTTACGCTGCGGATG
>RKCM01000038.1 GCA_014858325.1 Oscillospiraceae bacterium
CAACAAAAAAGTGGATGTGCAGCTTGCACATCCACTTTTTGTTTGGTTGAGAACCTCTCAGGCGCTTCGCGCCAGCTCCCCTAGCAGGGGAGCCAAGGCTTGCCTTTCCTATTCGGAGAGGTGGCTGCGAAGCAGACGGAGAGGTTTTATTTGGTTCCGTAGATACGGTCGCCGGCATCGCCCAGACCGGGGACGATGTAGCCGTTCTCGTTCAGGTGGTCGTCCTTGGCACCCAGATAGATGTCCACGTCGGGGTGGGCATTGTGCAAAGCATCGATGCCTTCCGGGGCACCGATCAGGCCGATGAACTTGATCCGCTTGGCGCCGTGCTTCTTGATCTGAGAGATGGCGTCGATGGCGCTGCCGCCGGTGGCCAGCATGGGGTCCAGCACCAGCACATCCCGCTCGGCGATGTCGGCGGGCAGCTTGCAGAAGTACTCCACCGGCTGCAGGGTGGTCTCATCGCGGTACAGGCCGATGAAGCCTACCTTGGCAGCGGGCAGCAGGGTGAGCATACCGTCCAGCATACCCATACCGGCGCGGAGGATGGGCACCAGAGCCAGCTTGCGGCCTGCCAGCACCTTGGTCTTGGCCATGGTGATGGGGGTCTCGATCTCTACCTCTTCCAGAGGCAGGTCACGGGTGGCCTCGTAGCACAGCAGGGTGGCGATCTCACCGACGAGGTCGCGGAACTCCTTGGTGCCGGTCTGTTTGTTGCGCAGCAGGCTGATCTTGTGCTGCAGCAGGGGGTGCTCAACGATCATGGGGGTCATAACAACACGCTCCTTCTATATTTGATGCTTTTTGGATACTTTTTAACGGGTCCGCCCTCTCAGGCGCTCACGCGCCAGCTCCCCCAAAGGGGGAGCCAAGGCGTATCGGTAAGGCTCTTGCCTCTCCCTTTGGGAGAGGTGTCACCGCAGGTGACGGAGAGGGCGAGCCACTTTATCTGTTTTCAATGGCCATCAGCTTGGCGATGCGCTTTTCGTGGCGGCCGCCCTCAAACTCGGTGTTGAGGAAGAGGTCCACCAGCTGGCAGGCAAGGCCGGGGCCCACCACGCGTCCGCCCATGCACAGGGCATTGGCGTCGTTGTGGCGGCGGGTATACTCGCAGCTGAAGCTGTCGGAGCAGCAGCAGGCGCGGATGCCCTTGACCTTGTTGGCAGCCATGCTGATGCCCACGCCAGTGCCGCAGAACAGCAGTGCCTTGCTGCACTCGCCGCTGACGACGGCGTCGCAGGCGGGCAGAGCCATATCCGGGTAATCGACGCTGGCGGTGCTGTGGGTGCCGTAGTCGATGTACTCCAGCCCCAGCTCCTCCAGATGGGCCTTCACGGCCTCTTTCAGTTCAAATCCGCCGTGGTCGGCGGCCAAAGCGATGGGTTTAGCCATGGTTTGTTTCCTTTCCGTTTGCGTTTGCTTCGGTGTTGGCAGCGGCCTGGGCGGCAAGGCGCTCGGCGCGTTCCCGCTCGGCCTGGCTCAGGCGGTGGTAATCCGGCAGCAGTGCCTCGGGCAGCACGGTCTCGCCGCGCTGGGCCATGAGCTTTGCCACCCGGGCCACGCCTGCGGCCCGGCCGCCCCGCAGTTCCGGCGGTACATTCAGCACGCCGGGCTCTGCGCCGTATTTATTATAGCACAGATAGGCCCCATCACCAACAAAAAACAGGGGCTTTTTGCAAGTTTTTACAAAGTCGGCCAGGTCGCTCACGGCCCGGGCGTCGTCTTCCATCAGCCGCTCCTGGGTGGCAAGGTCGAACGCAGCGCTGTACACCTGCTGGCGGCGGGCGTCCAGCGCACAGAGGACGGTGCCCTCGCCGGTATGGCAGGCGGCCAGTGCCTCCAGCGTGGAGACGGGCGCGCAGAGGGTCTCCCGGGGGAAGGCCATCCCCTTCACGGCGGCAAGGCCGATGCGCAGGCCGGTAAAGCTGCCGGGCCCGGCGTTGACGCCAAACAGGTCGATGTCGGCGCAGCTCTTGCTGCACTGCTTCAAGCAGGCGTCCACCAGCGGCATCAGGGTCTCGCTGTGGGTCATGCCCGCGTCCAGATAGCACTCGTACAGCAGGCGGTCATCCTGCAAAAGGGCCACGCCCGCCGTTTTTCCGGCGGTATCCACGGCTAAGATATTCATAGGTCCACCCCCTCGATGGTGATGCGGCGGGTGTTTTCGTCCACCCGTTGGATGTCCACCCGGATGGGGTCTTCGGGCGCGAGGAGGTCGGCGAAGTTTTCGCTCCACTCGCAGGCCACGATGGCCCCCTGATCCAGATAATCGTAAAAACCGGCGGCGCACAGGTCGTTCTCGGTGGAGATGCGGTAGAGGTCAAAGTGGGCCAGCGGGCGGGGGCCGCGATAGTAGTTCACGATGGCAAAGGTGGGGCTGCTGACCGGGTCGGTGCAGCCGAGGCCCTCGGCCAGCCCCTCGCAAAAGGCCGTCTTGCCCGCGCCAAGGCCGCCCGTAAAGGCGATGAGGGCCCCATCGGCGAGCCTGCCCGCCATCTTCCGGCCCAGGGCCACCGTCTCGGCCCGGGAATGGGTGATAAATTCAGACATAAGATCTTACCTCACAAAAAAGGGACGGCAGGTTTCTGCCATCCCTTAGTATAAACGATTTCGCGCCAAAGTGCAATCCTCAGGCTGCCGCCTGCAGCGCAGCGGCACGGTTGGCGGCGGGCACGCTGAGCGCGGCCTGACTGCTGCCGTACAGCACCGCATAGGAAGCGGCGGCATGGGGCCGCAGACCGCCCTGCGAGCGGTACCAGACCAGATCGTCCTCGCCGTAGGTGGCCTTGGCGTGCTCCAGCGCCGCACCGATGTTCTGCCCCAGGATGAGGTGGTTGACCGTATCCCAGAGCATACTGCGGGAGTAGACGGTGTAGACGTTGTTCACATAGCCAACCACAGCGCTGGCCCCGCCGGAAAGCAGCGCGTCTGCCATGGCGTTGTCCTCGCTGCCGTCCACGCCGAGGAACTCGCAGGTCTCGGAGTAGACGATGGTATTGGCCAGCTTGCCGCCTTTGTAGGCGTTGCGGAAGAAATCCGCCGTGATGCAGTAATGGCCGTTTACCTTGATGATGCGGTGGCCCAGCAGGTCAAAGCCGTAGCGCAGGTCCTTCGAGAAGGTGGACTCCTCCGTCAGCAGGATGATGGGGGTGGTGCGGGTGCGCTTCCAGAAGCGGCCGGTGGTGTAGGTGTAGTAGCTGCCGTGGGTGCTCAGAACGCTCAGGTCGTTGTCGCCCATCTTTTTGAGGTCCGCCACCGTCACCGCCGTGTTGATCTTCGTCTCCAGCCCCATGGCCGACCAGAAACCCTTCATATAAGAGTAATAGGGGTAGCGGGAGCTGTTGATGGTGTTATCAAAGGCGTAGTAGATGGTGGCTTTGCCAAAGGGCCCGTCCATCTGGTTTTCGTGGTGGATGCTGGAGCGGCTGTACTGCATCTCGGCGCCGAGGTCGGGCGGCAGCTGCAGCTCCACGCTGGGGTCCACGGCGTTTTCGGCGTCCAGGTCCTCGTCCATGGGGTCCTCCAGCCAGATGCCGCCCAGCACGCCGCAGGGATAGGAGAAGCTGACCAGCTTGTCCTCCGCGTCCAGATGGATGGACCCTGCCGAGACGAGCCCCTCCTGCACCAGCGCAAAGAGCTCGGCCACGGCGGCCTGCTGCCGCTGGTCCGGGTCCATGGCGGCGTAGGCGTCGCTGCCGGTCAGGGCCGTTACAGCGGCGTCCGTCTGCTGCATCTCCCGGACGTCGGCAGAGCTGAGGGTCTCGGCGGCAGGCGCTGCTGTTTCCCCGGGCTGCTCCGCAAAAGCCGCCGCCGGGAAGGCCGTGCTCACCAGAAGCATCACTGCGCACAGGGCGCAGAGGATGCGATGCTTTGTTTGCTTCATCTTTTTTCTTATCCTCCAAGAAAGCGCGGCCCCCCGGCCGGCGCTCTCTTCCCACGCGGCAGGCCCCGGGGGATTCCCATACCCGGCCTCACAAATGCTCCGCGTTGTTCTTCTCCCATTTTAGAGAGTCCCGGGGGCTTTGTCAAGCATTCCCGGCGGATTTTGCAAAGCTGTCACAGGATGTGAAAAATCCGCGCCGTCTTGCGCAGAAATGTTCCATGCGCTATAATACAGTTATTATGGGGTTTTGTGCCCCGCCGGGCGGAGGATGCGCCCGGTCCTGCAAAGAAAGGCGGTGCTTTTTTGGAAAGCATTCAACGATATTGGAAGCGGACGGACAAAGCGTACCTCTCCCTCTGCCTGCTCAGCAGTATCCTGGCGGTGCTGGCCCTCTCCTCCTGGGCAGCCAAGCAGGGCAGCGGCTTTGCGGTGGACGAGGTGACCGGGGCCATCACCGGCGTGGGCGATTACCGCCGGGCCGTGGTGCAGGCGGGCGCGGCGGGCATCGGCCTTGTGGTGGCCATCCTGCTCTCGAACATCGATTACCGCAGCCTCGTCAAGGTGTGGCCGGTGCACGTTGCCGTAACGTGGGGCCTTGTGCTGCCCACGCTGTTCATCCGCAACGTGAGCATCGGCCCGCTGACCATCGGCTACAACGCGGGCGACACCGACAACTATTCCTGGTACAAGCTGGGCGGCTTCACCTTCCAGCCCACGGAGCTGGCAAAGATCAGCTTTATTTTGACCTTTGCCATGCACCTGAACAACGTCCGCGGCCGGATCAACGAGCCCAAGGAGCTGGGCAAGCTGCTGCTGCACATGCTGGTGCCCATCGGCATCATCCACATTCAGGGCGACGACGGCACCGCCATCATCTACGGCATCATCGCCTGCAGCATGATGTTTGCGGCGGGCATCAGCTGGAAGTATATCATCGGGGCCATCTCGGCCGCTGCCGCCGCCGTGGCGCTGGCCTTCGGCTTCTTCAGTGATAAGATCGGCAAGGGCTACCAGTGGTACCGCATCCTGGCCGTCATCGACCCGGAGAACAAGACCGGCTGGGCCCCCAGCGAGGCCGTCTGGAAAAACATCATCTACCAGCAGCAGCGCGGCGAGATTGCGCTGGGCTCCGGCGGCATCTTCGGCAACGGCATCCTGGGCGGCAGCTACTACAGCGTGCCCAACGCCCACAACGATTTCATCTTCAGCTGGATCGGCAATGCGGCGGGCTTTGTGGGCTGCTGCGTAGTGCTGGGGGTGCTGCTTGCCATCGTCTGCAAGACCTTTGCCACCGGGGCCCGCAGCGAGGACCTGCTGGGCACCTTCATCTGCGCCGGCATCGGCGGGGCCCTGATGGCCCAGATCTTTGTCAACGTGGGCATGAACCTCCGCGTTCTCCCCGTCATCGGCGTCACCCTGCCCTTCTACTCCGCAGGCGGCAGCTCGGTCCTCATGCTGTATATCTGCGTTGGTTTAGTCCTCTCTGTTTATATGCACAATACGAAAAAGCTGTTTGGGTAAGAGCCGGACAGATAAAAAGTCCTCTGCGGCTGTTTTGGCCGCAGAGGACTTTCGTTTTTTATGCAGGGAGCCTGGGCGTTACTTCAGCACAGCGCCGAGGTTGGCGCTGGTGACCATGCGGGCGTAGCGGCTGAGCCAGCCCGTTTTGACGTTGGGCTCCGGGGCCACGTACTTGGCCTTGCGTGCGGCAAGGACGTCGTCGGAGACCTCCAGCGTAATGCTGGCATTGGGGATATCAATGCGGATGATGTCCCCTTCTTCGATGAGGCCGATGGGGCCGCCGGAAGCGGCCTCCGGGCTGACATGGCCGATGGCGGCACCGCGGGAGGCCCCGGAGAAGCGGCCGTCGGTGATGAGGGCCACGGTCTTATCCAGCTTCATACCGGCCAGAGCGGAGGTGGGGTTGAGCATCTCGCGCATACCGGGGCCGCCCTTGGGGCCCTCGTAGCGGATGACCACCAC